>JBBQHC010000006.1:0-53880 GCA_038323615.1 Rhodobacterales bacterium
CTGATGTCAAACGCCGCTCTAGAAAAATCCATCGACGCTGCGTGGGACGCCAGCGATAGCATCACCACCGCGACCAAGGGCGAGGTCCGCGATGCCATCGAGGCGACGCTGAGTGCATTGGACAGCGGCAACCTGCGGGTCGCTGAAAAGCGCGGCAACGACTGGCACGTCAATCAATGGGCCAAAAAGGCGGTACTGCTGTCGTTCCGCCTGAACGACATGGGCGTCATCTCTGGTGGCAACGGCAAGGCGACGTGGTGGGACAAGGTGCCGTCGAAATTCGACGGCTGGGGTGAGGCGGAGTGGCGCAAGGCGGGCTTTCGTGCGGTTCCGGGCAGCATCGTCCGCCGCTCGGCCTTTATCGGCAAGAACGTCGTGCTGATGCCGTCGTTCGTCAACGTGGGTGCCTATGTCGACGAGGGGTCGATGGTCGACGGCTGGGCGACTGTCGGGAGCTGTGCCCAGATTGGCAAGAACGTTCATTTGTCCGGCGGCGTCGGCATTGGCGGCGTGCTGGAACCGATGCAGGCCGGACCGACGATTATCGAGGACAACTGTTTCATCGGCGCCCGGTCCGAAGTCGTCGAAGGCTGTATCGTGCGTGAAGGGTCGGTGCTGGGCATGGGCGTTTTCATCGGCCAATCGACCAAGATCGTGGATCGCGCCACCGGCGAGGTCATGTATGGCGAGGTGCCGCCCTATTCCGTCGTCGTTGCCGGATCGATGCCGTCGGGCGGGGTGAACCTCTATTGCGCCGTGATTGTCAAACGCGTCGATGAACGCACCCGCAGCAAGACCGGGATTAACGAATTGCTGCGCGACTGACCAAAGCACGGAACCAAACGAGGGTCAGCGGATTAAGTCCGCACTGCACAGGGCAGAAGGGGCAACTCATGGGTATTGGAATTATCGGCGCAATCATCGTCGGCGGATTGGCAGGCTGGATCGCCAGCATGATCATGAAGGTCGATACCGGCCTTGTGACCAACATCGTTCTCGGGATCGTCGGCGCAGTGCTGCTGAACCTCGTGCTGGGCATTTTCGGCATTTATGCCGCCGACGCTTGGATCCCGCAACTGATCGTCGGACTTGTCGGGGCCTGCATCCTGATCTGGGGCTGGCGCCAGATGAAATCCTAGTCGTCAGACATCGACCATCATGCCGGTGACGATCAGCACCTGATAGTCCTGTTTGCTGCACCCTTGCACCGCAGGCATCGATATCTCTGGTGTCAGCGGAAAGACGTTGAGGTTGGTGTCTTGCGGATTGCAGGTGCCCCCATCGGTCGGGGTATAAACGGCGGCGCGACAGCGCAGGTGAGTGACGTCATAGATGTTGGCGCCATCTGCCAGCGACCACGCCTGATTGCCCGCCGTATCGGCGGCTTCGACGGTCAGAACCGACGTCATATCGCGCCCGCCTGTCACCACGTATTTGCCGGCGGGCAGGGGGAAGGACGGCGCTTCCATCATCAGCCCGTGTTCTTCCAGCCACCACGCGCCCGCATCAAACTGCCAGCCGTCGGGGGCGACACCGCCGGCGCCGATCAGCGCGTCAAAGCGGCGAATCGGCACCCCGCGCGGGCCGGGATCAACGGCCCAGAACCCCCATGTCGCGGCATCAGTGCCCGATGTCGCCGTCTTGTCGCCAAGCGCGGCGATGTATTGGGTCGGGCCGCGTTGGAACCTTTCAGCACGGGCCGATCCGACAGCGCCGACGAGGGCAGCTGACAGGCCAAGGCCGATTGCATGGCGACGGGTGGGCATGGCAATTCCTTTCGCGCAGCGGGCCAAGTGATTTCCGAGTTGAACATAGAGCAAACCGGCCCTTGGACAATCCGTGCGCGAGAAAATGAAGCCTTGAGCGAGCAAGCGAAACTAGCCCGGAAACCGCGCGGAACCCATTCGCCTTTGGACTTGTTGAATATGGTTGCCAAAACAGGATGCCAAAGATGCAACCGCCCCCGGTTCCCTTTGATCTTATGCGGATGTTCCTGGGCGATGCGCCACCGCTGTTCCTGTTGGAAATCCTGTTTCGCACCGTCGTCATCTACCTTTACACGCTTGCTTTGCTGCGCTGGGTTGGCGGGCGCGGAATCGCGCAATTATCGGTCGTCGAATACCTGCTGGTGATCGCCTTGGGATCGGCTGTCGGCGATGTGCTGTTTTACCCGGACGTCCCGTTAATCCATGCAATGTTGGTGATCACCGTTGTCGTGTTGATCAACAAAGGTCTGGACCTTGCTATCGTGCGGTCAGATCGGGCCAAAACTGTTCTGGACGGCGGCCCGGCGCAGATGGTCGACCGGGGGCGGATCGTGCAAAATCGGCTGGGGGTCAGCAGTATGGGCACCGCCGAACTACTGGAGATGTTGCGCAGTCACGGCGTACGCAATCTGGGCGAGGTCGAGGCCGCCTACCGCGAGGCAAGCGGTCAGTTGAGCGTCTTTCACTTTGACGAACCCCGCCCCGGCCTTGCCGTTGTGCCACCGCCCGAGATTGTGCCACCCGTCCTGCTAGGCGCGCCACGCGATGTCAAAGCGGTCTGTTGCGTGAAATGCGGGAACGTCGCCGTGGGCGGCGACTTGCCGGATGATTTGGCGTGCGACAACTGCGGCAACGGCGACTGGACCCTGCCATCAAGCGCATGACAGGCTGGCCGTGCTGAAATGCTGCCTATAGAAGGGCGAAAGTCCCGGAGGCCTGCCATGACAGACAAGAACGAAACCGACAAACCAACCAAAAAGCCCAGTCGCCAGCAGGTCTATACCCTGTTGGTCGAGGTCGGGCGCAAGACCGGGGATGGCTTGCCCGACGGGGCCACGGGTGCCGCCCTGATGATTTACGCCAGCGGCGTCGACGAGGCCGAGGCGGTGCGTGAAACCGTCGCCATCCTGAAACAGGCCGACATGAACCCGCTGGACGTCAGCGGTTACGGCACGCTGGACGAACGATTGGCCGACGGCCACGACATCGACGCCGAGGAAAAGGCGCTCATGCAGCAGGCGTTGGACGAAAATTCAGTCATCGTCGCCCAGATGACCCCATTCTTCGACGACTGAAACGCGAATGCCGTTCGGTCAGTGCGGGATAGAGGTCGGGCATCGCCCGATCAGGGGTCGCATTGCGATTCAATCGAAAGCTATTCCGTTCTAAGCCGCCCGTGCCGCCGCCAGCGTCACCGCTTCGAACGCCCGCAGGACGGGCAGCGGGCCGGGGGCGGCGCGTGGCAGCAATTCGCGGGGCATCGCTGCCAGCAACGAATAGGGCAACAGCGCCGGGTCGGCCTGAAGTGCGCCAATATCGAGGGTCTCCATCGCCGCGCCGGACACCAGCAAGAGTGCCGGGCGATCCAGCACAACCTGATAGTAGCGCACCGTCTGCATCACCGGGGCGCGCAGGATGGCGCGGCCGTCGAACAGATGCGCGGCGGCGGCACTGACCTCTTCTTCGCCGAACAGATATTCGACTTCGGACCCTTTCAAGCGCAGCCGTTGGGTCGGTGCGACCAGCAGATCGGCGGTCAGCCCGAAATAGGGGGCGCGGATCAGTAGGGGCGTGTGGTTGCCACGGGCGGGCAAATCCTGCCAGCCGGTCCAGCGGATCTGGGCGCTGCCACCATCTGCCGTCAACACCCGCTGGCCGGGGCCAAGGCGGTGGATCGGACGCGGCCCTTGGGGCGTGTCGAGCAGGGCCGTTGCACCGATCCCCGCAGTTGGGCCGACGGGTTCGACCCGGTCGGACAAGGCCAGCCAGACGACCGATGGGTCGGTCACGCAGTTGCCAGGATCGGTGATGAGGCGACCCGCGTCGCGGTGCGACAGCGGCGGTGGCGGGGTCAATTCGGTCAGGTGCAGCGCGCCGGTTTCGGGCAGATAAATGCTGAACACGGCCCGCCGCGCCGGGGCATTCCAACCAAACGTGGCAATGGCGCGTTGCGGCGACTGCCCCAGTGAGGTGCGCAGCCGGGTCGCATGGGCCTGGCCATGCTGGGCGACGAACAGATGCGCCGTGCCGTCCGGATCGACGCAGACTGACAGACTGCTGGCCCAGGGCACGCGGGCCGAATAGCGGACGATGTTGGTGCGGTTTGTCACCGGACGCCACAAGAATTCGCAGGCGAGCGTGCCGCGTGGCAACAGGGTATCGGGATCAGGCAATGGCTGAGCCGGCGGCATCTCCAAGCCGGTAGGCCGGAATGTGCCGCCATTGTCATGCCGCAGCCCGATCCACCCCATCCGGTCAGGCCGCCGCGGAGTGGGCATACGGCGCGCCGGCCTCGAACCGGCGCAGCCTGCGCCGATCCGCCGAAGCGTTGGTGTTATAGGTCAGCTCGACCCCGTTAACCATGGTTCTTGCCCTTGCCGCTCGGCCGGGGTCAGTGCAAACGCGCGCCGGAGTTTGTGCCCCGATCCTGCTATATGTTGTGGCTGACGACTGCTCGCCACTTGTATCTAGAGTTTGCCCGGCCTCGGGTCATGTTATTAAGGAAACTCTAAGGCAGAACAGGAGCTTGGGTGAGGGTTTTGTCGCGCGGGCTGATCGGGTCGTGCCGTCGGTGTCGCTAACGGGTCACAGCCCGCGTCTCATGCCGGTCAATTGCAAAGCAGCGCAGTGCGGGCTAATCCAGACCGACATTCCCGGAGGTTCGCCCATGCCCGTCGATCCCGTCGCCCTGACTGCCGCGCTGGTCCGTTGCCCGTCCGTCACCCCTGCCGAGGGCGGTGCGCTGGTGCTGCTGGCGGCAGTTCTAGAGGAGGCCGGGTTCGCCTGTACCCGTGTCGATCGTGGCGGCATCGCCAATCTTTATGCCCGTTGGGGGCGCAAGGGCGCGAACCGGACCTTTGGATTCAACGGCCATACCGACGTCGTGCCCGTGGGCGACGAAAACGCCTGGACGATGCCGCCTTTCGGGGGCGAAATCCGCGATGGGTATCTTTATGGGCGGGGCTCGACGGATATGAAATCGGGTGTCGCGGCCTTTGTTGCTGCTGCCGTGGATTTCGTCCAGACGACTCCGCCGGACGGGGCCGTGGCCATAGCAATCACCGGGGACGAGGAGGCGGACGCAACCGATGGCACCGTTGCCCTGCTTGACTGGATGCGCGAGGCGGGCGAGGCGATGTCGGTCTGTCTGGTGGGCGAACCAACCTGCCCCGACGTGATGGGCGAGGCGATCAAGATCGGGCGGCGCGGGTCGCTGAACGCGCATTTCGTAGCCACCGGGCGACAGGGCCATGCCGCCTATCCCGACCGGGCGCTGAACCCGATCCCGGCGCTGGCCCGTCTGGTGGACCGGCTGGCGGCGCATGAACTGGATCGGGGGAGCGACCATTTTGACGCCTCGACTCTTGCCGTCGTGACATTCGACACCGGCAATCCGGCGACGAACGTCATTCCGGCGGCCTGCTGCGCGACCGTCAACATCAGGTTTAACGATTTGCACACCGGGACCGGGCTGACCACATGGTTGCAGGGGCTGGCGGACGAAATTGCCGCTGAATTTGGCGTCGCTTTGGCGATGAAGGTCAAGGTGTCGGGCGAAAGTTTCCTGACCCCGCCGGGCGATCTGTCGGCGCTGGTTTCGGCGGCGGTGCAGGCCGAAACCGGGCGGGTGCCGGTCCTGTCCACATCGGGCGGCACGTCGGATGCGCGGTTCGTCAAGGATCATTGCCCGGTGGTCGAATTCGGGCTGGTCGGAAAAACAATGCACGCCGTCGATGAACGGGTGGCGGTGGATCAGATCGGCCAGTTGAAGGCGATTTACGGACGTATCCTGACCGATTATTTTGCCAGCTAGACGGTCGCCTGCGAGATTGATCGCGGATGCCTCCGGCGGGAGTTTAAGGGACCAAAGAAGCATGCTAGGCCTGCAGTATGACTGATATTCCCAGCCGCGCCGATATCCTGCAATGGATTGCTGACCACCCGACCCAGGGGGCCAAGCGCGATATCGCCAAGGCATTTGGCATCAAGGGGGCGGCGCGGATCGACCTGAAACGCCTGCTGCGCGAGATGGAAGATGCGGGCGATCTGACCAAACGGCGCAGCGGCTATCGTGACCCCGACAAGCTGCCCCCGGTGGCGGTTCTGGAAATCACCGGGCCGGATCTGGACGGCGATCTGTATGCCAAACCGTTGGAATGGCAGGGCGATGGCACGCCGCCCCGGGTCCTGATGGTGCTGCGCGACGGCGATCCCGCTTTGGGCGCGGGGGACCGCCTGCTGGGCCGCATGGCCGAGGTGCAGGGCGAACCGCACAGCTACACCGCCCGGATGATCCGCCGGATCGGGGCCAATCCGTTACGTATCTTGGGTGTGTTTCGCCAAGGTTCCGAAGGCGGACGGCTTTTGCCGATCGACAAGGGTGCCGACAAGCAATGGGTGGTGGCCGAAGGGGCCACGGGCGGCGCCAAGGACGGCGAACTGGTCGAGGCCGAACAGGCCGGACCGAAAGGCCGGATGGGCCTGCCCAAGGCGCGGATCATCACTCGTCTGGGCGACCCGAGTGCGCCCCGCGCCGTCAGCCTGATCGCGATTCACCAGCACGGTATCCCCGACCATTTCCCCGACGACGTGATCGCCGAGGCGGATCGCGCCAAACCCGCCGGAATCAAAGGGCGCGAGGATTTGCGCGATCTGCCGCTGCTGACCATCGACCCCTGGGATGCCCGGGACCGCGACGATGCCTGTCTGGCGCAGGTCGACGATGACCCGAAAAACCCCGGCGGCTTCATTCTTTGGGTCGCCATTGCCGATGTCGCCCATTACGTGACGCCGGGGTCGGCGCTGGATCGCGAGGCGAGAAAGCGTGGCAATTCCACCTATTTTCCCGACCGCGTGGTGCCGATGCTGCCCGACCGGTTGTCGGGCGATCTGTGTTCGTTGCACGAACTGGTTGATCGGGCTTGTCTGGCAGTACGGATGCGGATCGACGCGCATGGCACCAAGTTCGACCATCGGTTCATCCGCGGGCTGATGCGGTCGGTCGCAAGCCTGAACTACGAAGAGGTGCAGGCGGGGTTCGACGGCCAACCGAATGACAAGGTAGCACCGCTGCTGGATACAGTGATCCGCCCGCTTTATGCCGCCTACGAGGCGTTGACCAAGGCCCGCACGGCCCGCCAGCCCCTCGACCTTGACCTGCCCGAACGCAAGATCATTCTGGACGAGGCGGGCAATGTGACCGACGTCGCGTTCAAGGATCGTCTGGACGCGCATCGCCTGATCGAGGAGTTCATGGTGCTGGCCAACGTCGCCGCCTCCGAAGAACTGGTGCGTCTGAAAACCCCGTTGCTGTTCCGCGTTCACGAGGAGCCGACCCCCGAAAAGCTGGACGCGCTGCGCGAGGTGGCCCAGGCCAGCGGGCTGGTTCTGGCCAAGGGGCAGGTACTGAAAACCCATCACCTGAACAATCTGCTGAAACAGGCCGAGGGCACCGACAACGACGAACTGATCAACATGCAGACCCTGCGGTCGATGACCCAAGCCTACTATAACCCTGAAAACTTTGGCCATTTCGGGCTGGCGCTGCGGAACTATGCGCATTTCACTTCGCCGATCCGGCGCTACAGCGACCTGATCGTGCATCGGGCGCTGATCGCGGGGCATCACTGGGGCAAGGATGGGTTGTCAGCCGACGACATCGACCGGCTGGCCGATACGGCGCAACAGATCAGCGATACCGAACGCCGGTCGATGGCCGCCGAACGCGACACCACCGACCGTTATCTGGCGGCCTATCTGTCGGACCGGATCGGGGCCGAACTGACCGGGCGGATCAGCGGAATCGCGCGCTTTGGTGTGTTCGTCAAACTCGACGGCACCGGGGCCGACGGAATGATCCCGATCCGCAATCTGGGTGCCGAGTATTTTCACTATGACGCCGAGACCCAGACCCTGATCGGGGCGGACACGGGGATCGTGATCGGGTTGGGCCAAAAGGTGACGGTGCGGCTGGCCGAAGCTGTGCCGGTGACCGGCGGACTGTTGGTTGATCTGGTCAAGCTGGACGAGGTGACGATGCCTCAAGGTCCATCACGGGGCAGGGGCAAGCCGGTGCGGCGCAAGGCCGGATCGGCCAAGAAAAAGGCCGATAAGGTCAAGCGTAAGGTGAAACGGACGCGCCGCTAGCGGGTTGCGATGTTACTAGCGCGCCCTGATCCGGCGCAGGAACGCCGCCCAGCCGCCGGGGCCAACCAACGGGGCAAGGCCCAAGCCGGCAACGAACCCGGTCACATCGGCGACCCATTGCGGCGAGCCGCCGAACAAAACTCCGGTCAGCAACTGCCAGCCGAGCAGCAAACCGATCAGCAGAAAGGCGCGATACTGGTTTGCGCCGACCGCCCCAAGGCGCAGCCACATCAAATAGGTAAAGGCGCCGATCAGCCCGTAAACCGGGGGATAGACCCCGTAAAGCGGCTGGTCACTGCCAAGGAGGGCGGCATAGACCAGACCGCCCGCGATGGCGGACACAAAGAATATCAACAGCACTGACGCCGGGTGGAACACGTCGCCCACGAATTTGCCCAAGGCCAAAAGCAAAACCGCACCAAAGACTGCGTGGGTGATGCTGCCGTGGATGAACGGGTAGGTCACAAAGCGGACCAGCAAATTGGGGGCATAGTCGCCGCGCGTGACGATCCAGTCAAAGACCGCCGACCAGACGCCGTAATCCTCGATCGCGGCCAACCGCCAGCCGACACCTTGGGCGCCGCCGATCCAGCCGAGGCTGGCAAGGCTTAGGGTCGCCTCGACGCCGACGATGATCAGGACGAGGGCGATAACCACCGGGGGAATCGGGTTGATGGGGTTCTGGTCGTTCATGCCTGCCTCGTCTCGCCCGCTTGTCGTTGACGGGGTTCAGGCGCATGGGTAAGCGAGGATGACCGATAAATCCAGTCTGGACGATGCCATGACCAAAACCACTTTCACGCCGCGCGTATTTTCCGGGATCAAGCCGTCGGGCGGGTTGCAACTGGGCAACTATCTGGGCGCGATCAAGCGGTGGGTCGGGATGCAGGGCGGCGCGACCCCGAACATCTACTGCGTCGTCGATCTGCACGCGATCACGGTCTGGCAGGATCCGCGCGAATTGGCCAATGGCACCCGCGAAGTGGCGGCCGGCTATCTGGCGGCGGGGATCGAC
The DNA here is from genome assembly GCA_038323615.1 of Rhodobacterales bacterium. GTDB lineage: Bacteria > Pseudomonadota > Alphaproteobacteria > Rhodobacterales > Rhodobacteraceae > JBBKXP01. The sequence goes on from JBBQHC010000006.1 coordinate 9,148, forward strand.
CCGGAAAAGTCGATCCTGTTCAATCAGTCACGGGTCGAAGAACACGCCCAACTGGCGTGGATTTTCAACTGCGTCGCGCGGGTTGGCTGGATGAACCGGATGACCCAGTTCAAGGAAAAGGCAGGCAGCAACGCCGAGGCCGTGAGCTTGGGTCTGTATGCCTATCCGGCGCTGATGGCCGCCGACATTCTGCTGTATCACGCGACCCATGTGCCGGTCGGCGAGGATCAAAAGCAGCACGTCGAGCTGACCCGCGACATCGCCACAAAGTTCAACCATGACTTTGGCGTTGATTTCTTTCCGCTGACCGAAGCGGTCATCGACGGCCCCGCAACGCGGGTGATGAACCTGCGCGACGGCACCAAAAAGATGAGCAAGTCGGGTGACAGCGATATGGAGCGGATCAACATGCTGGATACCGCCGACACGATTGCGAAGAAGTTCAAAAAGGCCAAGACGGACCCGGCGCCGCTGCCTGAAACCGTTGCGGGGCTGAAGGACCGGCCCGAGGCGCGCAATCTGGTGGATATTTATGCGGCGCTGGCCGACATGACCCCGGAACAGGTGATTGCGCAGTATCCCGGTGCGGGCTGGGGCACGTTCAAACCGGCGCTGGCCGATCTGGCGGTGGACAAGCTGGCACCGATTTCGGCGGAAATGGCGCGGCTGATGGGAGACCCGGCCGAGATTGACCGGATTTTGGCCAATGGGGCCGAAAAGGCGCGGGCGATTGCCGCCCCGGTGCTGGCGCGCACCTACGAGATTGTCGGGTTGCTGCGGTAGCGATGGGTCAAGACCCATCTTACCTGCGCACCATGCCTCTGCAGCGACGCAGGTTTCAATGATCCGCCGACGCGCCTATATCGGAGCCATCGAAAGGATCACGCCATGCCCAACTTTGCCCCCGCCGCCACACGGATCGGCCATGTTCACCTCAAGGTCGCCGACCTTGACCGCGCCATCGGATTTTACCGCGATGTGCTGGGGTTTTCGGTGATGCAAAACTATGGCGGTGCCGCCGCGTTCCTGTCGGCGGGCGGCTATCACCACCACATCGGCCTGAATACCTGGGAAAGCGCGGGCGGCACGCCGCCGCCGCCGGGGCACACGGGTTTGTATCACACGGCCTTTCTGTATCCGGACCGGCGATCGCTGGCGCAGGTGCTGCAACGGGTGATCGATGCCGGCATCCCGATCGACGGCGCCGCCGATCACGGGGTGTCCGAGGCGATCTATCTGCGCGATCCCGACCAGAACGGTGTCGAGCTTTACGTCGACCGGGCCGAGACCGAGTGGCCGCGCGATGCCAACGGCACGCTGAAAATGGTCAACGCGCCCTTCGATCTGCGGGCTTTGCTGACCGAGGCCTAGGCCGTCATATTTCTGAAGCAGACTCAGATCATGCAAGGTTTGTAGGGTCAAAGGTCTGTCCGTCCCCCGATCCCTGCACGGTCGACCCGTTCCGTGCCGACCCTGTCTGGCGCGCCCGAACTTCCCCGCACGGGTGCGCCTTTTTGTTCCGCTCGGATGGGTCGAGACCCATCTTACGGCCCAATTCTGAACCATGCCTGCGTGGCCCATGCGGACCCTCCGGGGGGAGTATTTATGGCAAAGTGAAACCCTGACGTTGTGCCACCTCTGGACCCTGACCCATCCGCCGCCTAGGCTGATGTCAAGGGAGAGCGACATGACCACAGGCACCAACATCCGCACCTACTTCGAGGGTTCCTGGCACGCCGGCGATGTCCCCGTCATGCGCGCTGCCGATCATGGTGCCTGGCTGGGCAGCACGGTGTTCGACGGCGCCCGGCTGGTCAACGGATTGGCCCCCGACCTGACTCCGCATTGCGCCCGCGTCAACCGGTCTGCCGCCGCGCTGATGCTGACGCCGACTGTCGCGACCGACGATATGGTTGCCATCATCCGCGAGGGGCTGGCGTTCTATCCCAAATCCGCCGCCGTCTATATCCGCCCAATGTATTGGGGCCTTGACGGTGGTTACGGGGCCATCGTGCCGCTGCCGGATGCGACCGGGTTCGCGGTCTGTCTGGAAGAAATCCCGATGCCGCCAGACAGCCACACGACGACCCTGACCACCACCCGTTTCCGCCGCCCGGTGCTGGAAAGCACGGTTGTCAACGCCAAGGCTGGGTGCCTTTACCCCAACAACGCAAGGATGCTGGCCGAGGCGCGGTCACGGGGCTTCGACAATGCCCTGGTGGCCGATGCGGTCGGCAATGTCGCCGAAACCGCGACCGCCAACATCTTTATCGTGACCGACGGCGTGGTGCAGACACCAATCCCCAACGGCACCTTTCTGGCCGGGATCACCCGCGCCCGCCATATCGCCAATCTGGCCGCCGATGGTGTTGTCGTGCAGGAAAAGGTGCTGACCTTCGACGATGTGCGGGGTGCCGACGAGGTGTTCCTGTCGGGCAATTTCGCCAAGGTCACGCCGGTGTCGGCCTTTGACGACCGCCAGTATCAGACCGGCCCGGTCACCCGCCGGGTCCGCGAGATGTATTGGGACTGGGCCGCCGGCGCGGCGTGATACCGTGCATTTTTGACCACCACGAGACAAGGCTTCCGTCGTGAATAACCTCCGAGCGAAAGTCACCATTGCGGCCCTGTTGCTGTCGTCGTTTTCAGTGGGACAGGCGGCGGTTGCGAACGACCTGTCAGAAGCCACATCACTGATCACGCTGAACACGCGGACCTTTGATCTGCGTGCGGATATTACTGATCTGCGCCGGGCCGACAATTTCATCCCTCTTCTGAATTTGGATTGGATCAATCAGGTTCTGACAGCCGATCCGTATCTGAACAGGATTGTCGTGCATATCGAGTTATGGCCTGACGCGCTTCGAAACAGTTGGCCAACGCTGGAACCGCAGCACTCCTACCCCGTCGTCGATGGTATTCCCGAAGCATTCCAAGTCGATGGCATGCTTGCGAGAGCGGGACAGGAGTCGTTCCGCTCGATCCTCCTCGTGCCGATCGAAGACCCGTACGATTTTCAGGTTCGATGCTCTAAGAAATCGGTTGACGTGGCAATTGATACCTATGTCTTCGGAGCTTGTTTCGTACGTGCATCCTACCCGCCTGATCCACGGATTGTCCTTTTAGCGCGCATCTATCAGCCGGGTGTGAAGCCATTCCATTTCCGCGAGATCGCCCACCGCATGAGGGAGATTGCCCTATGCCTCGACGTGACCGATGCGGTCGCCGCAGGCGGGTATGAACCTGCGACCTTTATTCAGCCCGGTGGCGGCTTGCCCGATCTGACCGACTGCCACCGCGTCACGTCTTAGTGGTCTGAACGTCGTTGCCAGCCGCCCCCGCTTGCGCCACTATCACCCACGGATCAAAAGGACCGTCAGATGCGCAAGTTCCTTGTCGTGCTGGATGACAGCCGCGAATGTTTGAATGCGATGCGGTTTGCCGCGATGCGGGCGTCCCATACCGGGGGCGGTGTCGCCGTGTTGTCGATCATTCCGCCAGATGAGTTCAACCACTGGATCGGCGTCGGCGAGATCATGCGCGCCGAGGCCCGCGAGCGGATCGAGGTCCATTTCGAGGTTTTCGCCAAGTGGATGCGCGACCGTCAGGGCGTCAACCCCGAACTGGTCATCCGCGAGGGCGAGCCGGTTCCCGAAATCATGGCCCAGATCCGCGAAGACCCCGATATCGGCGTGCTGGTTCTGGGCGCGGGCGATGACAACAAGGGGCCGGGCCCGCTGGTCACCCAACTGACCCGCCAATCGGGCAGCCTGCCGATCCCGATCACTATCGTGCCCGGCGATATGTCCAAAGAGCGATTGCAGGCGATCACCTGAACGCGACCTGACGGCCCGCCAACCTTGACTTGGCACCTGTGCAGGCGCATATAAAATGCCTGACAGAAAAGGTTGGCCAGATGTTTATCCAGACCGAATCCACCCCAAACCCGGCGACACTGAAATTCCTGCCCGGCCAAACGGTTCTTGAGGTCGGTACCGCCGATTTCCCGACGCTGGAATCGGCGCAAATGTCGCCCTTGGCGGCGCGCATCTATGGTGCGGGTCATGTGACGGGCGTGTTTCTCGGCAACGATTTCGTTACCGTGACCAAGGCCGACGATGCTGAATGGGACCATATCAAGCCCGCGATTCTGGGTGCGATCATGGAGCATTACCAATCCGGTCAGCCGGTCATGGGTGATGGTCATAAACCCGCCAGCGGCCATGCCGCCCATAGCGGCGAGGATTCCGGGATCGTCGATCAGATCAAGGAATTGCTCGATACCCGCGTCCGCCCCGCCGTGGCGCAGGATGGTGGCGACATCACATTTCACGGATTTGACCGCGGCATCGTCTATCTGCATATGCAGGGTGCCTGCGCTGGCTGTCCGTCATCGACCCTGACCCTGAAAATGGGGATCGAGAATTTGCTGCGTCACTACATCCCCGAAGTGGTCGAGGTGCGGCCTGTCGCGGCCTGAGTGGTCGCGCAAGCAGATGTTGCCGACTGAACCGACCGTTCTGGCATTCGACACATCGGCGGCGCATTGTGCCGCCGCTTTGCTGTCGGGCGACAAAGTAACGGTGCGAGTCGATCCGATGGCCAAGGGGCAGGCCGAACATCTGATGGGTATGCTGGCCGAGATGCTGTCGGACGCGGGCCTGATATGGGCCGATCTGGACGCCATCGGCGTCGGCACCGGCCCCGGCAACTTTACCGGCATCCGCATTGCGGTGTCGGCGGCGCGGGGGCTGGCCCTGGGGCTTGGCAAACCTGCCATCGGAGTCAATGGGTTCGACGTGCTTGCCTATGACCTGCTCCGCCCCGTCACGGCGATGATTCCGGCGCCGCGCGGGCAGGCCTATCTGCAGCGGTTCACCGATCACGGGGCCGACGCGCCGCTGCTGGCCGATCAAGCCCCCACAGATCATGCCCCGATGATTGCCGCAGATATCGCGGTGACGCGGATTGCCCGGATCGCGGCCCGCCGCCTTGTTACCCCGCAACCGCGCCCTGCGCCGCTGTATGTGCGCCCCCCCGATGCGGCACCCTCGCGCAGCCCGGCGCCGGTGGTTTTGCCGTGACTGCGGCCGAATTGGCGCGGCTTCACGCCACCTGTTTCACCACACCGCCGCCTTGGGGCGTTGCCGCGTTCACCAGTCTTCTGACAAGTCCGACCGTATTCCTGCAAACTGCGCCGACAGGGTTTATCCTTGGCCGGGTCGTCGCGGACGAGGCCGAGGTGCTGACCCTTGCCGTCGATCCAGCGGCGCGGCGTCAGGGGATCGGGCGTGATCTGGTGAGGCGGTTCATGGCGCAGGCCAGTGTGCGGGGGGCGACGACCGCGTTTCTTGAGGTGGCAGCGAATAATCCCGCCGCCATCGCGCTTTACCACAGGGCGGGCTTTGTCGAATCAGGGCGGCGCCGGGGGTATTATCGCCAGCCTGACGGGTCGCACACCGACGCCATCGTTATGTCGTGCCCACTGTCGCCCGATGTTTCTTTTGATCTTTTGGTAAAAAACCCTGCGAAAACACAATAATTCCGGCGACCACGTCGGAATCTTTCGCCGCGAAATTGACTCCGCCGCTCCAACTGTCAGTAATTCATGATTGCAGATATCTGGCATATGCCAGCAACAACGATTGGGAGATCGACAATGACCCTCATGCAGACATTCCTCGGCGCATCCGCCGCATTGGCTTTGACGGCTGGCGCCGCACTGGCCGACCCGGCGATCCTGTTCGACCTTGGCGGCAAATTCGACAAGTCATTCAACGAAAGCGCGTTCAATGGGGCAGAGCGTTGGGCCACCGAAACTGGCGGTTCCTATGCCGAGGTCGAGATTCAGTCGGATGCGCAGCGCGAACAGGCGATCCGCCGCTTTGCCGAGGGCGGCAACAGCCCGATCGTGATGGCCGGGTTCAGTTGGGCCACCCCGCTGACCGACGTGGCCGCCGATTATCCCGACACCAAGTTCGTCATCATCGACGGCGTGGCCGATGGCGACAATGTGCGTTCGGTCGTGTTCAATGAAAACGAAGGGTCGTATCTGGTCGGCATGATGGCTGCGATGGCGTCGAAATCCGGCACCGTCGGGTTCATCGGCGGCATGGACATCCCGCTGATCCGCAAATTCGGCTGCGGCTTTGCCGAAGGCGTCAAGGCGGTGAACCCCGATGCGACAGTGATCGCGAACATGACCGGCACCACCCCCGCTGCATGGAATGACCCGGTCAAAGGCTCGGAACTGACGCTGGCGCAGATCAGCCAGGGCGCCGACGTGGTGTTTGCCGCAGCGGGCGGCACCGGGGTTGGCGTGTTGCAGACCGCAGCCGACAACAACATCCTGTCGATCGGTGTCGACAGCAACCAGAACTACCTGCATCCGGGGCAGGTTCTGACCTCGATGCTCAAGCGGGTGGATAACGCGGTATACGATGCCTTTACCAAAGGCGATGCGATTGAAACCGGCATTCAGGTCATGGGGGTCGCAAACGAAGGCGTCGGGGTTGCGATTGACGACAACAACGCCAGCCTTGTCACGCCCGAGATGAAGGCTGCGGTGGAGGCTGCCGCCGCCAAGATCGCATCAGGCGAAATCATGGTGCATGATTATATGTCCGACGAAACCTGCCCGTCCGTCAATTTCTGAGTGGCGATGAATTGACTTCGGGCCGCGCCAAAACGCTTGGCGCGGCCCTCGTTTTACCTGACAGGGCGTTTTGACATGACCGCACCCGCCATCGAACTGGTCGGCATTTCCAAGGCTTTTGGGCCGGTGCAGGCCAACAAAGACATTTCGATCCGGGTCATGCCGGGCACGATCCACGGCATCATCGGCGAAAACGGTGCTGGCAAATCGACCCTGATGTCGATCCTGTACGGCTTCTACAAGGCCGACGCGGGCGAGATTTTCATCAATGGAAAGAAGACGCTGATCCCCGACAGTCAGGCCGCAATTTCGGCGGGCATCGGCATGGTGTTCCAGCATTTCAAACTGGTCGAAAACTTTACGGTGCTGGAAAATGTCGTGCTGGGGGCCGAGGATGGCGCATTGCTGCGGCCCTCGCTGGCAAAGGCACGCACCCAGTTGAAACAGCTTGCTGCCGAATACGAACTGAACGTCGATCCTGATGCCCTGATCGAAGATATCGGCGTCGGCATGCAGCAACGCGTCGAAATCCTCAAGGCACTGTACCGGGCCGCTGATATCCTGATCCTCGACGAACCGACCGGCGTGCTGACCCCCGCCGAGGCCGACCAGTTGTTCCGCATCCTTGGACGGCTCAAGGCCGAGGGCAAGACGATCATCCTGATCACCCACAAACTGCGCGAGATCATGGAGATTACCGATACCGTGTCGGTCATGCGGCGTGGCGAAATGACGGCGACGGTCAAGACTGCGGAAACCTCCCCGCCCGAATTGGCCGAACTGATGGTCGGGCGCAAAGTGCTGCTGCGGGTGGATAAAAAGCCCGCCAACCCCGGTGACGTGGTGCTGGTGGTCCGTGATCTGAACGTGACCGACGCCAAGGGCGTGCATCGCCTGAAAGGCGTGTCGTTCGCGGTGCGCGCGGGCGAGATTTTCGGCATTGCCGGGGTTGCGGGCAACGGCCAGTCGGAACTTCTCGAGGTGTTGGGCGGCTATGAAAAGGCGACCGGGACGGTGACGGTCAACCTTCAGGAGATCGACCTGACCGGCGCCAAATCCAACGGCCAGACCCGGCGTGCGCGCGGCATTGCCCACGTCCCCGAAGATCGCCAGCGCGAGGGGCTGATCATGGACTTCATGGCCTGGGAGAACATCGCCTTTGGCTATCACAACGACCCTAAATATCAGAAAAACGCCTTGCTGATGGACAACGACGCCCTGCGCGCCGATGCGGGTGGCAAAATGGAGCGGTTCGATGTCCGCCCGCCGAACCCGAAATTGCAGGCAAAATCGTTTTCCGGCGGCAATCAGCAAAAGATCGTTCTGGCCCGCGAGATCGAACGCAACCCCGACCTGCTGCTGATCGGCCAGCCGACACGTGGCGTTGATATCGGCGCGATCGAATTCATCCACCAACAGATCGTCGCCCTGCGCGATCAGGGCAAGGCGATCCTGCTGGTCAGCGTCGAACTGGACGAAATCCTGTCGCTGTCCGACCGTATCGCGGTGATGTTTGACGGCAAGATGATGGGCGAACGCCTGCCCGCTGACACCAACGTCAAGGAACTGGGCCTGCTGATGGCCGGGATCACCGACACCGACCGGCCCCATTCGGTAGCCGAGGTCGAGGCGAAACTGGCCTTCGCGGGCGGCAACCCCCGCAAGGAGGTGTAAGCGATGGAAAAGATGCCAAAGTGGGCCGATGTGCTGCTGGTCCCGCTGATCTCGTTGATCCTGGCTGCGTTCTTTTCGGCCATTGTCATTCTTGCGATCGGCGAAAGCCCGGTCGCGGCGCTGAAAATCATGGTGAGCGGGGCGCTCGGGTCGACCTATGCCTGGGGCTATACGCTGTATTACGCGACCAATTTCATCTTTACCGGATTGGCCGTCGCCGTCGCGTTTCATGCCCGGATGTTCAATATCGGCGGCGAAGGGCAGGCGATGTTGGGGGGCCTTGGTGTGGCCCTCGTCTGCCTCTATATCCCCTGGCCGCATTGGTCGCTGGCACTGATCGGGGCGACAGCAGGGGCCGCTTTGTTCGGCGCCGCATGGGCCGCGATCCCGGCGTTTTTGCAGGCCAAGCGCGGCAGCCATATCGTGATCACCACGATCATGTTCAATTTCATCGCCGCCGCCTTGTTGAATTATCTGCTGATCGGCGTGCTGAAACCGATGGGCTCGATGGAACCGGCGACGCCCAAATTTCCCGCTGCGGTGAAACTGCCCAGCCTGCACGATATTCTGGCCCTCGTCGGGATCCCGTTTTCCAAGGCCGCCCCGGCCAACGTCGCCTTTCTGGTCGCCATTTTGGCCTGCATCGCCGTTTGGGCGCTGATCTGGCGGACCCGGCTGGGCTATCAGATCCGTGCGTTCGGCCATTCCGAACCGGCGGCGAAATATGCCGGGATCAACCCGACCAGGATGATCATGATCGCGATGCTGATATCCGGCGGGCTTGCCGGGATGATGGCGGTGAACAACGTCATGGGCGAGGCAGAGCGGCTGGTCCTGAATGCCGTCGAGGGGGCCGGATTCATCGGCATCGCCGTGGCGTTGATGGGGCGGTCGCACCCTTTGGGTGTGTTTCTGGCGGCGATCCTGTTCGGGTTCCTGTATCAGGGCGGCGCCGAATTGGGGCTGGCAACCCGAATCCCGCGCGAACTGATCGTCGTGATACAGGCGCTGGTGATCCTGTTCACCGGGGCGCTGGACAACATGGTGCGAGCCCCGGTCGAACGCGTTTTTATGGCGATGCGGCGCCCGCCGAAACCTGAAACCAAACTCAAGGCGGCCAAATAATGGACCTGCTGACAGTCCTGCAAATCCTCGATTCGTCTGTCCGTTCGGCCACGCCGCTGCTGCTGGCCGCCTTGGCCGGGCTGTTCAGTGAACGCGCCGGGATTTTCGACATCGGGCTTGAAGGCAAGATGCTGGCGGCGGCGTTCCTGTCGGCTGCCGTCGCCGCCGTGACCGGCAACGTCTGGATCGGCCTATTCGCAGGCATCGGCGCATCGTTGGCGCTGTCGGCGATCCACGGGCTGGCGTCGATCACGTTTCGGGGCAACCAACTGATTTCCGGCGTCGCCATCAACTTTCTGGCCGCCGGCCTGACAGTGGTCGTGGCGCAAAGCTGGTTTGGCCAAGGCGGTCGCACTCCCCAGCTGTCTGGCGGGGCGCGGTTCAACCCGATTACCCTGCCCTTTGCCGAAACCCTGCGCGATGTGCCGGTGATCGGGCCGATCTATTACGAACTGATTTCCGGCCATACGGTTCTGGTCTATATTGCGATGCTGATGGTGCCGCTGTCGTGGTGGATTCTGTATCGCACCCGGTTCGGTCTGCGCCTGCGAGCGGTCGGCGAAAACCCCGCCGCCGTCGATACGGCGGGAGTGTCGGTCGTCGGCCTGCGCTATGCCGCGGTCGGCATCTGCGGCGTTCTGTGCGGCATCGCGGGCGCGCAACTGGCCACCGCCGAACCTGCTGCGGGTTTCGTCAAGGACATGACGGCGGGGCGCGGATACATCGCGCTTGCCGCCCTGATCTTTGCCAAATGGCGGCCCTGGTACGTGCTGTATGCCTGCCTGCTGTTCGGGTTTTTGCAGGCTATCGCCCTGCGCCCCGACCTGATCCAGAACGCCATCGGCCTCCGCGTGCAGGTGCAGTTTCTCGACGCGCTGCCCTATATCCTGACGGTCATCATTCTGGCCGGTTTCGTCGGCAAGGCGATCCCGCCACGGGCCGGGGGCGAACCCTATGTCAAAGAGCGTTGAACTTGCCACCTTGATCCGCGCCCGCGCCGGGGACGCGCCGGTGCGGATCGGCCTGATCCTGGGGTCGGGGCTGGGACATTTGGCGGATACGGTGGATGGTGTGGCGATCCCCTACGTCGATCTGCCGGGCTTTCCGCATGCGGGCGTCAGCGGTCACAACCCCAATCTGGTCGTTGGCGATCTGATGGGCCAGCGCGTCGCCGTCTTCGGCGGGCGGGCGCATTACTACGAGAACGGGCGGGCCGATGCGATGCGTCTGCCGCTGGAAGTGTTGCGGGCGTTGGGCGCAGATATGGTCATCGCCACCAATGCTGCTGGGTCGATGCGAGCGGATATGCCAACCGGATCGATCATGTTGCTGGATGACCACATCAACTTTTCCGGCCTGAACCCGCTGATCGGCGAGTCGACGGATGCAAGGTTTGTGCCGATGCGCGATGCCTATGATCCGGCCATGCGGGCCGGGTTGAAGGCGGCCGCACAGGCCGAAAGCGTTGATCTGGCGCAGGGGGTTTACGCCTGGTATTCCGGCCCGTCGTTCGAAACCCCTGCGGAAATCCGCGCGATCCGGCTGCTGGGCGCCGATGCGGTGGGCATGTCGACAGTGCCCGAAGTTATCCTCGCGCGGTTTCTGGGCCTGAAGGCGGCGGCCATATCGACGATCACCAACATGGCGGCAGGGATGAGCGATGAGGCGATCAGCCACGATCACACAAAGGCGATGGCACCAATCGGCGCGGCCAAACTGGAAAAGGTTCTGCGGCGCTATTTGCGGGATTATCTCGGCTGAATTCGGTCCAGTTTTGCAACGGAATTAAGTCCAAGCGGCGATTCACGCTGCAAAGCGGCGTTAATCCGGGCAGGGGGTTTGACTCGCAGACCCGATTGGCGTTTTGGTGGCGGGGCGACCTTGGCATCGCCGGACCCGAGACATGCTGATTTACCTTCCCATCGCCGAAGTTTCGGTGAACGCAGTGCTTTTACTGGGCCTTGGCGGGCTGGTGGGCGTGTTGTCTGGCATGTTCGGGGTCGGCGGCGGGTTCCTGATCACGCCGCTGTTGTTCTTTATCGGCATCCCGCCGGTGGTGGCGGTGGCGACGGGCGCGAACCAGATTGTTGCCTCGTCATTTTCCGGCCTCTTGGCGCATGTGCGGCGCAAGAACGTCGATTTTCGCATGGGTTTGGTGCTGCTTGCGGGCGGACTGATCGGGTCGGCCTTGGGTATCGCACTGTTCAACCGGCTGCGCGTCCTGGGGCAGGTCGATCTGCTTGTGACGCTGTTCTACGTGGTGTTTCTGGGCGGCGTCGGCGGGCTGATGTTCATCGAAAGCCTGCGGGCAATCAATCGGTCGCGCAAACCCGGCGCGCGACCCCAGCGCAAGAAACACAACTGGGTTCACAACCTGCCGCTCAAGGTTAAATTCCGGGTTTCGGGCCTCTATATTTCGGTCATTCCGCCGCTGTTGGTGGGGATGCTGGTGGGTGTGCTGGCCGCGATCATGGGCGTCGGCGGCGGTTTCATCATGGTGCCCGCGATGATCTATCTGCTGGGGATGCCGACCAAGGTGGTGGTGGGCACGTCGCTGTTCCAGATCATTTTCGTGACCGGATTCACCGCCCTGATGCACGCAATCACCAATCAGGGGGTCGATATCGTGCTGGCCCTGTTCCTGCTGGTCGGCGGCGTGATCGGGGCGCAGATCGGCACCCGGATCGGGCTGCGGATGAAGGCCGAACAGTTGCGGATCCTGCTCGCGATTCTTGTGCTGCTGGTCGCGGGCAAACTAGGGGCCGATCTGCTGATCCGGCCGACCGAGTTGTATAGTCTTGGGGGGAGCGGACATTGACCCGCGTTCTGCTGGCCCTGTTTCTGCTGATCGCGACGCCGCTGCGGGCCGAGGAAATCGTGCTGGGCCTGAGCCGCGGCGAGGTATCGATTACCGCGACTTTCAAGGGATCCGAGATCCTGATTTACGGCGCAATCAAACGTGACCGTCCCGCGCCGCCGGGCGTTCTGGGCGTCATCATCGCCGTTTCCGGCCCTCAGGCCCCGGTCGAGGTGCGGCGCAAGGAGCGTCGATTGGGCATTTGGGTCAACACCGACATCGTCGACGTTGATTCGGCCCCGACATTTTATGCCGTGGCCAGTTCCGGTCCGATGCAGGAAGTGCTGCGCGATATCGAAGACCTGCGCTTTCGCATCACTATCCCCCGTGCAATCCGGTCGGTCGGAGCGACCATCGCCGGCTCCGAAGAATTCACCGCGGCCCTGATCCGTATCCGCGCCGCCAACGGCTTGTATCAGGTGCTGGAGGGGACTGTAGGTCTGGACGAGGAATCGCTGTTCGGCACTGAAATCGCGCTGCCGTCGAACCTGATCGAAGGATCCTATGTCGCCCGCATCTTTCTGACCCGCGATGGTGTCGTCGTGGATGAATACGATACCGTGATCCCGGTCAACAAGGTTGGCTTAGAGCGCTGGTTGTACGATCTGGCCCATCAAGATGCGTTGCTGTACGGGTTGTTGTCACTGGTCATCGCGATCGGCGCCGGATGGGGGGCCTCGGCGGTATTCCAGCTTTTGCGCCGCTAGAATGGGTTGATGCCCATCCTGCCGGAAACATCCGTGTCGCGGGGGTTTGCGGAAAGTTCAGCCAGCACCGACGGCATCGGCGGTTGTTACAATTCGTCGTCGCCGGTCAATGACAGAGGCGTCGCCAAGGCGGCCAGATCGTCGACCCGCAGCGGACCTGTCGGACGTGCCAGCCGGTTTCTGACCACCCAACGCAGCTGCGTTTCGGCTCGCGTAATCGCCACATAGGCCAGCCGTTTCCACAAGGGCTGTCCCGCCTCGACCCGGCCCATCCTTGCGGCGACGAAAATGTCGGGGGCAAAGACCTGCACGGTGTCCCACTGGCTGCCTTGCGCCTTGTGGATCGTCACCGCCGCGCCGTGCAGGAACGTCGCACCCATCTTGGCGGCGAAGGGGATAAAAGGTTCGCCGTCGCCCTCTTGTTCAATCTTGACGATGCTCGCAGCGCTGACTTGCGGGTCTTCGGCGCCGATCACGTGCAGCCGTGAAAATCCTGGTTTGCGGCCCGGTCCAAGGTAGATCACCTGCGCCCCCCGGATCAGCCCCCGCGCCTCGAGATCCAGCCGTTTCTTGCGGTGTTTCAGGGGCAGTTCGATGCCGTCGCAGATCAACGGCTCGCCCTCGAGCAGTTCATCGGCGGGCGCGTCAAAGGCGGCGCGAAAAGCGTGGATCAGCTTGATCCGCGTCGCGTTGCGCCAGACCAGCACCGGGGACCGCGCCATCAGATCGGATTCGACCCGTTCCGCCCAAACAACGCGTTCGTCTGACTTGGCGGCGGTCGCGACCAACCCTTCGAACGTCTGGAAATCGACCTCGGGATCGGCCAGCGCATGTGCGAGATCAAGGATCGGGTTATCGGCGTCTTGCCGGTGGACGCGGGTCAGGGTCAGGACGCGGGGTGCGGGCAGGCTGTCGAACACCATACCGCCGCCCTCGTCGCCGCGCCCCTTGACCGGAGGCAACTGGGCGGGGTCGCCGAACAGCAGCAGGGTCGGGAATATCTCGCGCAGATCGGCGAACTGTTTTTCGTCCAGCATCGAGCTTTCATCGACCAGCCCGATGTCGAGCGGATCTTCGCGCCGTTTCCAGCCCGTAATGAAATCCGACCCGCGCAAACCCGCCGAGGCAAGCGCGGCGGGAATCGACGCGTTGATCTGGTAGGACGCATGAGCGCGGTCGAGAGCGAGGTCGGTCAGCCCCTCGATCGTCGGCCTTTCACCCTGTCCGGCCAGCCATTCGGCAACCTTTTCGTATTCCGGATCATAGACGGGCGTATAAAGGATGCGGTGAATCGTGGTCGCGGGGACGCCGTGATTGCGCAGGACGCTGGCGGCTTTGTTCGTCGGGGCAAGGATCGCCAGCGTGCGCCGGTCTTTCCTTTTGCGCCCCTCCCAATCGCCGGAAATTATATCCACTCCGGCCTCGGCCAAGGCCCGGTAAAGCGCGGCCAGCAGCATCGTCTTGCCCGATCCGGCCTTGCCGATTACCGCCATGACGCTGGATTCATCGCCCTGCGCCGGGGTCAGCAGATCGTCGCCAAGGTCGATGCCAGCGCCGCGCAGATTGGCGGCGACAGCATCCCATGCGGCGGCCTGATCGGACGAGAATGTGAGGGCGGGGGCGTTCATGCGCCGACCCTAACGGTGCCGCACGGCAGGGGCCAGTGGTCAGGCGGTCAGACGTTGCGGTTCCGGGGTTCCAAACGACCGGGCGAACCAGTTGCCCGACAGCGCGGCCGATAGTCCGGCGCGGGCCAGCAGGGTATCATGTGCCTGCGCCGAATAGTGCCAGAGGCCGACGCTGATCGCGTCCCGCCCGGTTCCGGTGCTGCCCAGCACGTCGGGCGAGGCGCCGATCATCCGATAGATCCGCACCATCCGGGCATCGAACACCCCGACGAAATGGCGCAACCCAAAGGCCCGCATCAATTCACCCCCGCCCAGCATCAACGCGGCGGCAGTGTTGCCGCTGGCATGGCGGTTCAGGCAAAACCGGGTACATTCCCAGATCAGCGGGCTGGTGATGGCGGCCACATCGGTCAGGTCGGCGAAATGATCTGCGATCATCGTTGGCCCTGTGGTCGGCAGAAACCGCATCGATCCGCCGTGCATCCCATCGGGGCGCTGCCAGATCACGTAAAGCGGGTTCAGGGCGTCATAGTCATCGTGTTCGCGCCCTTGCGCATCAACCTGCACGTCCCACCCCAGCCGGGTGCGAAACTGGTCGGCGCGGTCGCGCAACATCGCGTCGCGCAAGGCAGGATAGGTGTCGAGTTGGTCACGGTAAAGGTAACGCAGCATCTGTAACCCCCTGATCGTTCGATAGGGGCACGGTATTGCAAGGATGGTTAATATCGGCCCAACGCACCGTGACGTTGCTTGGGGAGGAAATTCAGACTGGGGCGCGGATCCGACCGGGCCAGTCGCCGGATGCCGCACGGCTGGCCCCACCAACGACGATCAGCCCTTCGGACAGGGCCCGGCTGACCGCATGGATCGTGTTGATCGCGCCCAGTTTGAATCGCGCGCTTTCGATATAGGCCCGCAGCGTATGTTCCGAGATTTCCAGCATGTCGGCGACTTGCGCCCGCCCATAGCCCATCGCCAGAAACGTCAGCGCGTCAATCTCGCGCGGTGACAGCGATTTGGCGGGTTCCGGGCTGCGCCGCTTTTCGAACTCCAGCGCCTTTTGATTGAAATAATGGGCAATCAGGATCAGATCGCGTTGATTGTCGGCGGTAAAGGCGGCCCATATCGCGTCGTCGCAATTATGCGAGAGGGTGAACAACGCGAATTGCCCGGATGGCCCCCGGATCGGGATCGAGAACCCCTGATTGCCGACGCCGTGGTCGATCGCATCGCGCTGGAATGTCCGGGCTGCCTTTGACGACCAGTCGAGCCGTTTCCATTCGACCGGGTGGAACCGCTGAAAACAGCCGATGACCACCGGATCGACGCGCAGATAATCCTGATCCACATAGCGTTGCACCCAGATCGGATCGTAGGTGCCGCAGCCATATTGTTCGCCGTCCGCGCTGACCCAGTGATAGACGATGTGATCGACGCTGTAGTGGTCGCGCAAGGCGATGATCAGCGCCTGTATCTGGTCAAGCCCGGCGGCTGCCTCCAACTGCGCGAGGAATGTGTCGAGTTGCAGTATCGTCACCTACCACCCGCAAAGGTGTCCTTTCCCCCGAACCGCCGATTTCAACGCTCGCCTCGCGGGCCACATTATCCAGACCGGACGCCAGTTGCGGCATTCCATTGGCCTGGGCAAATGTCCGAAGGTCAGCAAGAACGTCGATGATCCACTGATGTCCCATATGCACCCTCTTTAGGAAAGATTAACGAAGTATTAACAACCTATGGTAGCATGGGATTTCTTAACAAAAATACTCACCTGATGTGGCCCGCCGGATATGGGGAGGGGGTGAAGGGCCAAGTCGTTGGAATTGCGGGGCGGCACAAATGACGAGGGGCGCAGCCGCCGTGGCCACGCCCCGTTGTCGTTTTGCCCCGGTCAGTGCCCGGATTCGGCGATCACGTCGTCGAAGGTGCGCAATCCGGTGCGCGGCGATTGCACCAGCACCGCCATATTGCCCGGCTTGTGTTCGTTCTTGCGCATCTTGGTGTGGGCGGCGGGAATGTCGGCCCAGCCGAACACCTCGGACATGCAGGGATCCAGTCGGCGTTCGACCATCAGCTGGTTGGCCTGCGATGCCTGCTTGAGGTTGGCGAAATGGCTGCCCTGCACCCGTTTCTGGTGCATCCAGAGGTACCGCGCATCCAGCGTCAGGTTATAGCCCGTCGTCCCCGCACAGATCACCACCATGCCACCGCGTTTGACGACGAACACCGATACCGGAAATGTCGCCTCGCCCGGATGTTCGAACACCATGTCAACGTTGTTGCCTTTGCCGGTGATGTCCCAGATCGCTTTGCCGAATTTGCGCGTTTCGGCGAACCATTCCTTATATTCCGGCGTGTTGACCGTGGGCATCTGCCCCCAGCATTTGAAATCCTTGCGGTTGATGACGCCCTTGGCACCCAGCGACATGACGAATTCGCGCTTGTCCTCGTCGCTGATCACGCCGATCGCATTGGCCCCGGCGGTATTGATCAATTGGATCGCATAGGACCCAAGGCCGCCCGACGCGCCCCAGACCAGCACGTTCATTCCCGGTTTCAGCTCATGCGGTTTATGCCCGAACAACATCCGGTAGGCGGTGGCGAGGGTGAGGGTATAACAGGCGCTTTCCTCCCACGTCAGGTGGCGGGGGCGCGGCATCAGTTGCTGCGACTGCACGCAGGTGAATTGCGCAAAGGATCCGTCGGGCGTTTCATAGCCCCAGATCCGCTGGCTGGGCGAAAACATCGGGTCGCCGCCATTGCATTCTTCGTCGTCGCCGTCGTCCTGATTGCAATGGATGACGACCTCGTCGCCAACCTTCCAGCGTTTCACCTTGTCGCCGACCGCCCAGACGATGCCCGACGCGTCGGACCCGGCGATGTGGTACGGTGCGCCGTGGATATCGAAGGGCGACACCGGGATCCCAAGCCCGGCCCAGACGCCGTTGTAATTAACCCCGGCGGCCATCACCATGACCAACACTTCGTTGCTGTCGGGACGCGGGCAATCGACCACCTCGACCTGAAACGCCTGATCAGGTTCGCCGTGGCGTTCACGCCGGATCGTCCAGGCATACATCTGCGCCGGAACGTGACCGAGCGGCGGCACCTGCCCGACCTCGTAAAGCTCTTTGCGCGGCGCGTCATAGGTTGCGGCGGGGGGCGTCTGATCGAGGGCCATTGTTGTCTCCATCGGGGTCAATCCACATGATGCCGCAGCGCAGAATCGCGCGGCTTAACCCCACAAATAATTTCCACAGCGCAATATTGCAACCCTGACAGGCAAGAAATTGTAATTTTATGTCCGCTGCGTTGCGGCGCTGTCAGACAAAGTGATGCGCGATGGACCGGGCATAGTACTCAAGCACGTCGTCGGAATCGCCGTTCACCACAATCCCGTCGGGACCATCGGAAATCAAATCGCGGTTCGACAAAATCGCCAGAGCGTCGCTGATCACGGTGCCAACGTCGCGCCGGGGCAGGGTCACCCCGGCCGCGCCCAACCGGGCCAGCGCGGCAGCGGCGGCGGCGATGATTTCGGGCCGGGTGCGCAGGCCTTGCCGCAGCAAGTGCGCGACCAGCGGCACCGGCAATACCGGGACGACGGCGCGAATCCGGGCCATCAGTTCAAGCGCGACACGTTCGGTCTGATCGCCTGCCCTGCCGTCCAGAAACCCGGCCAGGTCAAGCGGCTGCCCGAATCCCACCGACGCGGTGCCAAAGGGGCGGAAACGGAACGTAATCCGCTGCCACAGATGGTTGCCCACCGCCCGCAACACGGTGCCCAGTGGCGGGCGAAACCGCCGCACCCCGGTTTTGTCGGCGGCGATCAGGAAACGATCCTCAAGCACGCGGTCATAGTTCAGGGCGACAGGCACGAATATCACGTCGCGCCCGCCGGGCCGGAAATCTTCGATGATGTAATTCAGCAGGCCCAGTTTCGGCGGCATCACTGCCCCCGTCAGACTGAGCCCGCCTTCGGGGAAAATCGCCTGCGTAACACCGCCGCGGGTGGCCATTTGCACATACCGGGCCAAGACGCGGCGATACAGCGCCCCACGTGATCTGCGCCGGATGAAATAGGCCCCCATCGCCCGAATCACCGTCGACAGTGGCCAGACCCGCGCCCATTCGCCGACCGCATACGACAGCGCTCCGGCCCGCGATACCAAGTAGGTGACCAGCACATAGTCCATGTTGCTGCGGTGGTTCATGACGAAAATGACGGTCGCATGGCGGTCGATCGCTTCGAATGTTTCGCGGTCAAAGGCCCCTAGCCGAATCCGATACAGCGTGCGTGACAGCCATTTGGCCAGCCGGGTGCCGAACGTGAAATAAGCGGTCGCGCTGAACGACGGCACGATCTCGCGGGCATAGCGGCCGGCCAGTTCGAACGCGACGTTTTCAGGCACGTTGTTCCCGCGGGCGTGTTCAACGATGGCCTCGGTCACTGCCGGGTCATAGATCAGCCGCTGGATCATGTCGTGCCGTCGCGCCAACTTGAACGGTTCGATGGGGCGCGGCAGCCGGGTGTTCAGTTGCGCGACCAGCCGCTCGGCGCGTTTGCGAAAGAACCAGCGCACTGACGGAAACAGGAAATGCGACGCGAATGTCACTGCCGATAACAGCAGGATCAGAATCAATAGCCAAAGCGGTAGCGTAACGGTCTGCGACATCACGCCGGACCCTGACAGGGAACCGCCCCGGCGGCAATCCGGTCACGCCGCAACGCAGCGAATTGACAGCGCCATAAAGTGTCCGATAGACCATCCCGGACGAAACTAAATTACCTTGAAGGTTCATCATGGCCACCGCCCCCAAAAACCAACCTTGGTTATTCCGCACCTATGCCGGCCATTCGACTGCGACGGCATCCAATGCCCTTTATCGCGGTAATCTTGCCAAGGGGCAGACCGGCCTGTCGGTCGCTTTCGATCTGCCGACGCAGACCGGATACGACAGCGATCATGCTTTGGCGCGGGGCGAGGTGGGCAAGGTCGGGGTGCCGGTCTGCCACCTGGGCGATATGCGGGCGTTGTTCGATGGCCTGCCGCTGGATCAGATGAACACCTCGATGACGATCAACGCGACGGCGCCTTGGCTGTTGGCCCTCTATATCGCGCTGGCCGATGAACAGGGGGCTGACCTCGGGGCGCTGCAAGGGACCGTGCAGAACGATATCATTAAGGAATATCTGTCCCGCGGCACCTATATCTGCCCGCCTGCGCCCAGCTTGCGGATGATTACCGATGTCGCCGCCTTTACACGCGCGTATTTGCCGAAATGGAACCCGATGAACGTCTGCTCCTATCACCTCCAAGAGGCGGGAGCGACGCCGGAGCAGGAATTGGCATTCGCCTTGGCCACCGCCTGCGCCGTATTGGACGATCTGCAAGGCAAGGTGGCTGCAGAAGACTTTCCCGAAATGGTCGGACGCATTTCGTTTTTCGTTAATGCGGGGATCCGGTTCGTCACTGAATTGTGCAAAATGCGGGCCTTTGTCGCGTTATGGGACGAGATTTGCCGCGACCGCTATGGCGTGACGGATGCGAAATACCGCCGTTTCCGTTATGGCGTGCAGGTCAATTCGCTGGGTCTTACGGAACAACAGCCCGAAAATAACGTCTATCGGATATTGCTGGAAACGCTGGCGGTGACGCTGTCGAAAAACGCCCGCGCCCGTGCGGTGCAATTACCGGCATGGAACGAGGCGCTGGGTCTGCCGCGCCCGTGGGATCAGCAATGGTCGCTGCGGATGCAACAGATATTGGCCTATGAAACCGACCTTCTGGAATTCGACGATTTGTTCGACGGCAATCCGGCGATTGACCGCAAGGTCGCAGCATTGATGGATGGAGCGCGCGCCGAACTGGCGCAGATCGACGCAATGGGCGGGGCGGTCGGAGCCATCGGCTATATGAAATCGCGGTTGGTGGAATCCAATGCCGCGCGGATCGCCGGAATTGAATCGGGAGCAACGGTTGTGGTCGGGGTCAATCGCTGGCAGGACGGAGAGCCTTCGCCGCTGACCGCCGGCGACGACGCGATCATGCAGGCCGATCAGGGCGCCGAGGCGGACCAGATCGCACGACTGGAGGCGTGGAAGTTGGCGCGCGACGGCAAAGCGGTGGCGGCGGCATTGGCCGACCTGCGGGCTGCGGCGCAATCGGGCGACAACATCATGCCGCCATCCATCGCCGCCGCCCGCGCCGGGGTGACGACAGGCGAATGGGCCGACGTGATCCGCGCCGTGTTTGGTGAATACCGGGCCCCGACGGGCGTCTCGAAAAACCCGTCGAACCAGACCGAAGGGTTGGACGAGATCCGCGAAAAGGTGAACCTTGTGAGTGCCAGACTGGGCCGCCGCCTGCGGTTTCTGGTCGGCAAGCCGGGGCTGGATGGCCATTCAAACGGGGCCGAACAGATCGCCGCGCGGGCGCGCGATTGCGGCATGGACATCAGCTATGACGGTATTCGTCTGACTCCGGAAGATATCGTCGCAGCGGCGGCGGACGTGGATGTGATCGGACTGTCGATCCTGTCGGGATCGCACCTGCCGCTGATTGGCGCGGTCATTGCAGGTCTGCACGACGCCGGGCTTGGGCATATCCCGGTCGTGGCGGGCGGGATCATTCCCGACGATGATGCCGCTGCGCTGCGGCAAATGGGCGTCGCGCGGGTCTATACGCCAAAGGATTTCGAATTGAACCGGATCATGCACGACATCGCCGATCTGGCCGATCCGTCCCCGGTGGCCGCGCAATAGCGGAAAACCGCCAACCGATAAGGTGTTTCATTTGTCCTTTAGGACAGGCTAACGCATATTGTTCTGGTATTAATTGAGCCGCTGCTGTTATTTGCACTGCATTGAAGCCGTTTCGGAGGAACGAATGAAGATCGAGCTGAAAAATATGTCCCGTAAAGAGCTGGAAAAGCTGAAAGGCGATGTCGAAAAGGCGTTGACCAAAATCGGCAACCAAGATCGCAAACTGGCGATTGATGCCGCGCAAAAGGCGGCAGCGGCGCATGGTTTTAACCTGGCTGACCTGACTGGTGCGCCGGCCCCGAAAAAGCGCGGGCCGAAACCGAAAACCGGACCGAAAGTCAAATCAGCCCCAAAATACCGTAACCCCGCGGATGCAACGCAGACATGGACCGGCAAAGGGCGCCAGCCTGAATGGTTCAAATCGGCAGTGGCATCCGGCAAAACCCCGGAATCGATGGGCGCTTGACCTATTCAGTCCGTTTACATGCAAGGTTACGGCAAGAATAGCTTTGCGCGATAACGCCGTCTGCCCCATCGATGGAAATAACATCGCGGGGCAGGCAGCCAATGCTGCAAAGCGGTGACCTGACCGTCGATGCCTTTGGCCTCGTCAGTCTTACATCTTCGCTATTAAGCAGATTATTTTATTGGCCGGGCCGCAATGGCCGCCGAACCGGATAGATCAGACCTGCGGTAAGCAATCTGCACATTGGATTCCCCGCCTGTCGTGCTTTGCCATGAGCCAATTATGCCCAACCTGAGGTGCAGCAAATCATGACCGTCCATATCGGAGCCAAACCCGGCGACATAGCGCAAACCGTCCTGATGCCCGGCGACCCCTACCGTGCCAAATGGGTCGCCGAAACGTTTCTGGAAAATGCGGTCTGCGTCAATCAGGTGCGCGGCATGCTGGGGTATACGGGCACATGGAACGGGCACCGGGTAACCATCCAAGGGTCGGGCATGGGGATGCCGTCGCTATCGATTTACGCCAATGAACTGATCCGCGACTTTGATGCCAAGACGCTGATCCGCATCGGGTCTTGTGGCGGCATGCAGGATCACGTGGGCATTCGCGACATCATTCTGGCGATGACCGCCTCGTCCCTGTCGACCCCGTCGCGCGGGATTTTCCGCGAATTGAATTACGCGCCCTGCGCCGATTACGGATTGCTGGCGGCTGCGGTGACGGCGGCGCGCGATTTGGGCGTGAAAACCCATATCGGCGGGATCTATTCGTCCGATATCTTTTACGACGAACGCCCGGATCTGAACGAACAGATGGAACGGCACGGGATACTGGGCGTCGAAATGGAAGCGGCGGAATTGTATATCCTTGCCGCTCGCCACAAGGTCCGCGCCCTGGCCGTGTTGACGGTCAGCGATCATCTGAAAACCGGGGCGGCCCTGCCATCGGAGGATCGCGAGAGGTCGTTCGGCGACATGGTGGAAATTGCGCTGCGGGCGGCGTTTGTGTGAAGTGGGTGAAACCCCAGCATTACCCACGCCCGAGGCTGCGGTCGTAGCCATTCACAGCCGGACTGTGCCAGTCGTCCAACGCCCCGGCCCCGGATTCCCAGACTTCCATCCGCAACGGATAGCAGGTCGCGGTATCTGACGAATGCTGCACCGAACAATCGCCACCGGGGCAGGCACTCAGCACCGCCAGCAGGTCAATCTCGGCAAAGAATTCGATGTTGTCGCCGGGCCGGACCGGGCTGGCCTTCATGAAATATTGCCCGGTGTCGCGGGTGAATCCGGTACACATGAACACGTTCAGAACGTCGTGGATCAGCGGCTCGGATGCGGCCAGGGACATGCCGGTATGATCTGCCAGCGCCCGCGTCAGATTGGAATGGCAGCAGTGGTGATAATTCGTGCCGCCCAGCAACCGCCCCGTATAGGGGTCGCAGCGGGTGCCGATCACGTCATGTACCGACCCGCCGAATTTGTCGATGCCATACCAGTGCAGGCTGTCGTGCGTCACTGTCGCCATCGGGCGCAGGGTGGGGAAAGTAGACCAAAGCCGGTCGCCCGTCGTCACATGCGTGCCATGCAGGGCGCGGGTCTTGCCGGAATAGAACCGCTCGGTCAGATCATCGGCGTTGAACAGGTTCAGGTCGCCGACTTGGGGACCGTCGACTGACACGATCCGCAGGAATGAACCGGCAGGGACCAAAATCGCTGATGCCTCGCGCGGCGGCACAGTGATGTCGTCGACCATTCGGGCTGTCGCGCGGGCCCGGCTGTAAAGCCCCATGTCGGGCTGCGGCAGGCTGTCGGTCGGATAGCAGATTACCGGCGCAACAGCGCGGCGGGCGTTGGCGTCGGGGGGTGGCGCGTCGGTCATCGCTGGTGCGTCATACCACCCGTTCCACCATCATCTTTTTGATTGACGCAATCGCCTTGGCCGGGTTCAGGCCCTTGGGGCAGGTCTTGGTGCAGTTCATGATCGTGTGACAACGATAGAGCTTGAAGGGGTCTTCAAGGTCGTCGAGCCGTTCGCCCGTCGCTTCGTCCCGTGAATCATTGATCCAACGGTAGGCATGCAGCAGGGCGGCAGGGCCAAGATAGCGGTCGCCATTCCACCAGTAGGACGGGCAGGCCGTCGAACAGCAGGCGCACATGACGCATTCATAAAGCCCGTCCAGCTTTTCGCGGTCATCGATGGACTGTTTCCACTCTTTTGCGGGGGCCGGAGTCTTGGTTTCCAGCCAGGGCATGATGCTGGCGTGTTGGGCATAAAAGTGGGTCAGGTCGGGGATCAGATCCTTGACCACGGGCATGTGGGGCAGCGGGTAGATCTTGATGTCGCCCTTGATCTCGTCCAGCCCGTAGATGCAGGCCAGCGTGTTGATCCCGTCGATGTTCATGGCACACGACCCGCAGATACCTTCACGGCAGGACCGGCGGAACGTCAGGGTCGGATCGATCTCGTTCTTGATCTTGATCAGGGCGTCCAGAACCATTGGGCCGCATGTGTCCTGATCGACGAAATAGGTATCGACGGACGGGTTTTTACCATCGTCAGGGTTCCAGCGGTAAATCTGCACCTTGCGCAGATTTGTCGCCCCGTCAGGTTTCGGCCAGGTCTTGCCGACGGTGATCCGGCTGTTCTTGGGAAGGGTCAGTTCGACCATTGTGGGCCTCGATTCAGGTTGTGATGGCTGCCGTGGCGCATGTCACCGTTTCAGGACGGGCAAGGATTCGCGAGGTCAGCGTGACCGTATCCGCCGTCACGCCATTCGTCGCGGCCCGTGCCAGTGCCAAAAGTTCGGCGCCGTTGGCGTTGTTGATGATGCAATCCGACATCGCGACGCCAATCGGCCCCGGTGCCTGCTGCGCGACGATGGGTGTCACGACGGCACGGGCGGCGGCACGCATGGCCTCGTCCGACATGGCGGTGGTGCCAAGTCCGGTGGTTGTGCAGGCACCAAGTGTTGCCAGCAGGGCGGCGGTGATGAGTGGCGTCGGTTTCATGGTCAGTCTCCTTCGGGTCATCATGAATTAGCGCAGATTGGGCGGTCGGACAGGGGGTTCCCCGGTTTTCCGATAGACGCAGGACTCGTAAACCGCCTGCGGATCGCGGCCACGGATGAAATCGTCGGTGATGCCGATGTCGGCCTCGAACACGCCGCCCCTGTCGCTGCTGATCCCGGCTCGCACTTCGCCAGTCGGCCCTTGCGCGGCGCGGGCGCGTTGTTCGCAAACGTCAGCGGCTTGGTAGGGGTTCACCGGTCCTGCGGTGCAGGCGGCCAGTAGGACCGGCAACAGAACCAACGCCCGCATCAATAGACCCGCGCCTTGGGCGCGATCCGCTTGAGGTCGATGCCGCCTTCTTTCTCCGTCGTCAGCGGGTCGAGGTGGACAGGCCGATAGGTCAGTTTCACCTTTTTCCCATCGACGGTCGCGAGCGTATGTTTGCGCCAGTTGTCGTCGTCGCGTTTGGGGTAATCTTCGTGCGCGTGGGCACCCCGGCTTTCTTTGCGCGCCTCGGCCCCGTGAATCGTGGCCAGCGCGTTGGGCATCAGGTTTGCCAGTTCCAGCGTTTCCATCAGGTCGCTGTTCCAGATCAGCGATCGGTCCGTGACCTTGATATCGTCCAGCTTGGCCGCAATCGCTGTCATCTTTTTCACCCCGTCCGCAAGCGTCTTGTCGGTGCGGAATACGGCGGCATCTTCTTGCATCGCCTTTTGCATCTCAAGGCGCAGATCGGCGGTCGGCACCGATCCGCTGGCATTGCGGAACCTATCGAAGCGGTCGAAACAGGCATCGACTGACGCAGCGTTCAGCGTCGGGTTGGCGCTGGCCGGGTCCACGACCTGTCCGGCGCGGATCGCGGCGGCGCGTCCGAACACCACCAGGTCGATCAGCGAATTCGACCCCAGCCGGTTCGCCCCGTGAACCGACGCACAGCCCGCCTCGCCCACCGCCATCAGTCCCGGCACGGTGCGATCGGGGTTTTTGGTTGTGGGGTTCAGCACCTCGCCCCAGTAATTTGTCGGGATCCCGCCCATGTTGTAATGCACCGTCGGCAACACCGGGATCGGTTCGCGGGTCAGATCGACGCCGGCAAAGATGCGCGCACTTTCGGAAATGCCGGGCAGCCGCAGCGCCAATGTTTCCGGCGGCAGGTGGTTCAGGTTCAGGTGGATGTGATCCTTGTTCGGCCCCACACCACGGCCTTCGCGGATTTCCAGCGTCATGCAGCGGCTGACCACATCGCGCGACGCGAGATCCTTGTAGGTCGGCGCATAACGTTCCATGAACCGCTCGCCTTCGCTGTTGGTCAGATAGCCGCCTTCGCCCCGCGCCCCTTCGGTGATCAGGCAGCCCGAGCCATAGATGCCGGTCGGGTGGAACTGGACGAATTCCATGTCCTGCAATGGCAGCCCCTGCCGCGCCACCATGCCACCGCCGTCGCCGGTGCAGGTGTGCGCCGAGGTGGCGCTGAAATAGGCACGGCCATAGCCGCCGGTGGCCAGCACCACCACTTTGGCGTTGAACACGTGCATCGTGCCATCGTCCAGCTTCCACGCGATGACGCCTTGGCACTGGCCATCGTCCGACATGATCAGATCGAGGGCAAAATATTCAACGTAGAACTCGGCCTTTTGCTTGAGCGATTGCCCATAGAGCGTGTGCAGAATCGCGTGCCCGGTCCGGTCGGCGGCGGCGCAGGTGCGTTGCACCGGCGGGCCTTCGCCGAATTCGGTGGTATGGCCGCCGAACGGGCGCTGATAAATCTTGCCATCCTCGGTGCGCGAAAACGGCACGCCGTAGTGTTCCAGCTCGTAAACCGCCTTGGGCGCCTCGCGGGCCAGATATTCCATCGCGTCGGTATCGCCCAGCCAGTCGGACCCCTTGACGGTGTCATACATATGCCATTGCCAGTGATCCGGCCCCATGTTGGACAGCGACGCGGCAATACCGCCCTGTGCGGCTACGGTATGACTGCGGGTCGGGAACACCTTGGTAATGCAGGCGGTGCGCAGCCCCTGTTCGGCCAACCCCAGAGTGGCCCGCAGACCGGCCCCGCCGGCCCCCACGACAATGGCGTCATAGACGTGGGTTTCGTATTCATAGGCAGCCATGCGTGGAATCCTTAAAGCGCGATGCGGGCGACGGCGAAGACACCGGCGGCGGCAGCAGTGTAACTCAGGCAGATCATCGCGATGATCAGGGCCTTGCGGGCGAAACCGTGGACATAATCCTCGATCAGGACTTGCACGCCGCCGCGAAAGTGGATGAACCCGACCAGCAGGGTCAGCGCCGCGACGATCGCCGGAAACGGGTGCTGGTAATAGGCGAGCGTCTGTTCATAGGTGCCGCCCAACGCCTGCCCAAAGGTGAAAACGAACAGCGGCACAAGGCCGACAAGGGCGACCGAACTGACGATCATATGCCAGTGGTGCAGGGTGCCCGATTTCGCTGAACCAAGGCCGGTGGCGCGTTTGCGGTCTGTGAGATAGCGCATGACGGCCCCCTAAAGCACGATGACGGTGAGAATGGTCAGCACTACCGATCCGCCGATAATGCCCCAGCCCATCATCTCGGACCGTGGTATGTCGAGCAGGTGACCCGAATCCCAGATCAGGTGCCGGATGCCCGACAGGCTGTGATACCACAGACAGGCGACCGACCCGAACATCACCAGATCGCCAAACCAGCTGGTCAGGAATCCGTTGGCACGGGCATAGGCCGCTGGCCCCGTCGCGGCGGCGATAAACCACCAGACGATCAGCAGCGACCCGACCAGCAGGGCGTTGCCGGTGATCCGGGTAAAGATTGAGGTCATCGAGGTCAGTTGCGGACGGTAGATCGTCAGGTGCGGCGACAGCGGGCGATTGCCCCGGTTCACATCGGCCATGCGGTGTCCTTTGGTCGGTTCACGGCGCGGACCTGCGCCTTTGCGCCCGTTTTGCCGCAGTTTTCCCGGTATGTCACGGGTCAGCATGCCGCAGTGCGGTGAAAAGTCCGGCAAATGCGGTCAAAACCTTGTGGCGTGATCACAGTTTGCGATCACGTGATCACATCCGGCCTCGGTGACGGGTCTGCCAACCTCGCGCAGCAATTTTCGGGTGATTTCGCGGGGGTAGTCGGCGTAAGAATTGGCAGTGACGGCAAAAGCCCCCGGACCTGTGATCACATTTCGCCGAAAATAGTCCGTCAGACCCGGCAACGACGCCTCGATCACCAGCGCGTTGACGGTAATGCCCGACCGCGCCATCGCGGTGCGCAGGATTTCGGGCGGGGTGCCTTCGTTCGACGGGCCGTCGCCCGATATGTCGATCACCCGGCGCTTGCAGTCGGGGACGGCGTCGAAGGCGGTCACGGCCAGCAACATCGCCTCGCCGATGGCCGTCGAATAATCGCGCCATGCGCGCGGCATCGTCAGGATCGTGTCGGCCAGCGGCGCGATGTCGGCGTAGTCGGTGATCTGCACCCAGTCGAGGCTGATCACCTGCCGCGACGTGCCGGTCCATTGCATCAGCGCGATCCGGGCGCGGGATACCACCAATGCCTCGGCCACTTCGGAGTTTTGCAAGGCGGCGGCCAGCCCCTCCATCTGGATCGCGTATTCTTCCGGATCGACCGACCCGGACACGTCAACGGCCAATAGCAGGGCGATGTCGCAGGCGCGGGCCGGCGACGCGAGAAAGATCAAGAGGGCCAGACGGCACAGCATGATGGAAGCCTAGCGCCGTCACGGTCGCATTGATACAACGCTAAAGCGGCATCAGCGCCCAGTAATCGAGGTCAAGCAGCACCTCGGGTGCGTATTTGCCGTCTGCCCCCTTCAGCACCCCCGCCGCGCCCTTTGTCGCCACCAGCCGCAGCCGGATCGCACCGACGCCGGGGGCCGGGGTTTCGGCCTTGTCGATCACCTGGCTCCACGCCCGCACCGTATCGCCGGCAAAACAGGGGTTGGCGTGCGCCCCACCGTTCAGGCCGACGATCAGCTGCGCATTGGCCAGCCCGTTAAACGACAGGGCGCGGGCCAGCGAAATGATATGCCCGCCATAGATCAGCCGCCGCCCGTCAGGCCGCTGCGTCACGTCGAAATGCACCTTGGACGTGTTCTGCCAAAGTCGCGTCGCCAACAGGTGATCGGCCTCGTCGACCGTCACCGCATCGACGTGGTCGATCACCTCGCCCACCGAGTAATCACCCCAGCGGTGCGGTTCTCCCGCAAGGGTAAAATCGTAGTGGGAAAAATCCAATCCTTTGGGGATCACAAGTTCAGCCGCCGCAACCGCCGGGGCAAGGTCCGGCACGACCGGGTCGCCCGCCTCGCCGTCGCGGGTCCGCACCATGACCCAGCGCACAAAGGTCAGCACCGGCGTGCCGTCCTGGTTGGTCCCGGTCGTGCGCACCCAAACGACGCCGCTGGCCCGGTTCGAGTTCAGTTTCAGCCCGATCACTTCGCTGCTGGCGGCCAGCGTATCGCCGGGCCAGACCGGGGTCAGCCAGCGCCCCTCGGCATAGCCCAGATTGGCGATGGCGTTCAGCGAGATATCGGGGACGGATTTGCCGAAAACCGTATGGAATGTGATCAGGTCGTCCAGCGGCGCTGCCGGCAACCCGCAGGCGCGGGCGAATTCATCGGACGAATGCAGGGCGTGCCGGCTGGGATAAAGCGCGTGATACAGGGCGCGTTCACCCCCAGAGAGCGTGCGGGGGACAGCGTGTTGGATGATCTGGCCAAGGCTGTAATCGTCAAAGAACCGGCCGGGATTGGTTTTGGGTGACGGTTCGGGTTGGGCAGGATTGCCCATCCTACGCCTGACCCAGTTTCAGATCGGGGGAATACGTCCCCTCGACATCCTTGGTCACCGCCTGCCCGCAGCGCATGACCCCGTTGGCAGCGTCAAAGGCGTAGGTCGGCGATCCATATAGTTCCCAGCCTTTCGACAGGGCGTCGGATACCCGATGGCAAAAGGCCGATGTGTCGTCGTCGGTCAGCAAGCGATAGAGTTTCATGGGATCATCCGAACGGGTTGTAGCCAAGCCAGATATGGATGGCAGCGACGACGATGAAAACCACCACGGTGGCGATAACGGCAGTGACTTCCTTGCGGACCGGCACCGCATGGGCGGGCGCCCAGTTTGGCTGAACCCGGTTCAGCACGGCGATTTCCGCGACAGCCCAGACCAGCAACCCGCCGAACAACAGGAACGACGGGGTGTCGCCATTGACCAGCAAATGCGCCACGGCCCAGACGATGACGGCGGTCAGTTGCGGATGCCGGATTTTGGTGGTGATCCAGGTTTTCGCGCCCGATGCGGCGAAAAGGTAAAACGCGAGAAGCGTCAACAGGTTGTTGATGCCCGTCATTGCAGGTGTGCGGCCCCAATAGACCGTGCCTTCGGCCCCGCGATAGCCGATCACCATCAGGATAATGGCGGCGACGGCCAGAACTGCGACCAGCCCCTTGCCCATGTCCCCCATCGCGGCACGTTGGGCGGGCAGGGCGCGTTTGAAGAAATGTGCGGCGGACCAGACGATCAGGCCAAGCAGGATCAGGAACATGACGACTCCGTTTCGGCGATGACCGCCGCGCGGGCCAGCGTCGCCTTTGCGGTGACGATATGCAAGCCTTCGACGATGCGGCCATCGACAACCGCAACGCCTTTGCCCATGCGGGTCGCCTCCTCGAATGCGGCGATCCGGCGGCGGGCAAGCGCGATATCGGCATCGGTCGGCGCAAAGGCGGCGTTGGCGGCAGCAATCTGGGCCGGATGGATCAGCGTTTTGCCGTCAAAGCCCATATCGCGGCCCTGCGCACATTCGTCTGTCAGGCCGGCGGTGTCTTTGAAGGCATTAAAGACCCCGTCAAGAATTGGCAGGCCAAAGGTCCGCGCGGCCAGCACGCAGGTCTGTAACGCCATCAACAGCGGTTCGCGGCGCTGCGCGGTGCGGCTGCCGATATCGTTGGCCAGATCGTTGGTTCCCATGACCATGCCGCCAAGACGCGGATGCGCCGCGATGACGGCGGCGTTCAATATCCCGCGCGGGGTTTCCATCATCGCCCAAATTGGCAGCGAGGTAAGCGCGGCAAGCGCATCCAGATCGGCGGGACCGTTGACCTTAGGTAGCAGGACTGCATCGGTGGTCGCCGGATCGACCGCCGCGGCGTCATCTTGGCCCCAAGGCGTATCAAGGCCGTTTATGCGCACCATCCGCAGCCGCGGACCATACCCGCCCTTTTGCAGTTCGCCGACCAGCAAGGCGCGGGCGGCAGGTTTTTCGTCCGGAGCGACCGCGTCTTCGAGATCGAAAATCAGTGCATCGACGGGCAGGCTGCGCGCCTTGTCCAGCGCCCGCGCGTTGGCGGCAGGCAGATAAAGGGCAGAGCGGAGCGGGCGATACGTCATTGTAACTTTTCAGTTATTCAGCTGCGCGATACTGACCGCGAATCTCTGGCCGTTTCAACCAATTACTGCCGCATTGCAGCATTTCCGACGCAACGTCCGGCCCATTAACCATATTTTCGCGTCAGAGGGCGCAGGATTTCCGGGCAAGCCCGCAGATTTCCGGGGTTTTGGCCAATAGCCGCCCCGCCCAGCCAAGGTGACGATATGACACGTTCGATGATTGCACTTTCCTTTGGCGTCGGCGCGATGCTTCTCGCGGCAGACCACGCTTTTGCCCAAGCTGCCAACTGCGCCCCGCACGCCGTGGTTCTGGAACGGTTGGCCGATCGTTTCGGCGAAAGCCGCCAGTCGATCGGGCTCGACAGCAACAACGCGGTGGTCGAGGTGTTCGCGTCGCTGACCACCGGCACATGGACCATCGCAGTGACGCGACCCGGTGGGCAGACCTGTCTGGTTGCCAGTGGCGAGGCGTTTCAGGTGATGGCCGAGACATTGCCGCCGCCGGGCAATCCGGCCTAAAGGGCGACGGCGCCCTGCCAGATCAGGCGCAGGGAAATCCCCAGCAACGCCCAGACGACGAGGCGGAAAAATAGTACCTCGGGCAGGATCCTGACCAGTCGGACCCCGGCGAAAACCGCGATCACGGCGGGCACCGTCAGCACCGCGGCGATCCGCAGGTGATCGGGGCTAAGTTGTCCAAGCGCCCAATAGGGCACCAGCTTGATCGCGTTGACAGAGGCGAAAGCAATTGTCGTGGTGCCCGCGAACACCACCTTGGGCAGGCGCAGCGGCAGAACATAGACCTGATAGGGCGGCCCGCCGGTATGGCTGACGAAACTGGTGAAACCGGCAATGCCGCCCCAAAACAGGCCCGGCGCGATCCGGGCAGCGCGGGGCGCGCCTGTAACAGACCGGCGCAACAAGATATTGGCCGCAAAAGCTGCCCCAATCACCCCGACCAGCATCGTGACCATAGGTTCAGGCACCAGATGCGCCGTGGCCCAGCCGAAACCGACGCCCAGCGTCATTGCCGGGATCATGATCGCCAGCACCCGTCTGTCGAACGCCCCGCGATAGGCCCAGACTCCGAACATGTCGGACAAGACATAGACCGGCAACAGCATCCCGGCGGCGGCGATCGGCGAGATCACCAGCGACAGCACCGGCACCGCCATCACCCCGATGACCGGCAGCCCGCCCTTGGAGAACCCGACGAACAACGCCGCCGCCGTCGCCGCCAACCAGAATGCGCTGCCTTCCACGATGTCCGCCCCTGCCTTGGTCTGTCCTTTCCGATTAGCTCAACGCCCCGGACAGCGACAGCCCCCGCCACAGGCTTGCACGCGGGGGCGCAAGCGATTACCCAAAGGCGCAAATTCACCCCATCCAAGGAAATGTGACATGGCCAGACCCAAAATTGCCCTTATCGGCGCCGGACAGATCGGCGGCACGCTGGCCCATCTGGCCGCGATCAAGGAACTTGGTGACGTGGTGATGTTCGACATCGCCGAAGGTATCCCGCAGGGCAAGGCGCTTGACATTGCCGAGGCCGGACCGGCGGCCAAATTTGACGTGTCCCTGAAAGGCGCGAACGAATACGCCGACATTGCCGGGGCCGACGTGTGCATCGTCACCGCCGGGATCGCCCGCAAACCGGGGATGAGCCGCGACGACCTGCTGGGCATCAACCTCAAGGTCATGAAATCGGTGGGCGAGGGGATCGCGGCGCATGCGCCGGGCGCCTTTGTCATCTGCATCACCAATCCGCTGGATGCGATGGTCTGGGCCCTGCGCGAATTTTCCGGCCTGCCGCACCACATGGTCTGCGGCATGGCTGGCGTTTTGGACTCGGCCCGGTTCCGGCATTTCCTGTCGGTCGAATTCGGCGTGTCGATGCGCGACGTGACCGCCTTTGTGCTGGGTGGTCACGGCGATACGATGGTGCCACTGGCGCGCTATTCCACCGTGGCGGGCATCCCGCTGCCCGACCTCGTGACGATGGGCTGGACGACCCAGGACAAACTTGACGCCATCATCCAGCGCACCCGCGACGGCGGAGCCGAGATCGTCGGCCTGCTGAAAACCGGATCGGCCTTTTATGCCCCCGCGACCAGCGCCATCGAAATGGCCGAGGCGTTTTTGAAGGACCAGAAACGCGTCCTGCCCTGCGCCGCACACGTGACCGGGGCCTATGGCCTCGACGGTTTCTATGTTGGCGTGCCCACCGTGATCGGCGCTGGCGGCATCGAACGCGTGGTCGAAATCAAGATGGACAAGACCGAACAGGCGATGTTCGACAAGTCCGTCGACGCGGTCAAAGGGCTGCTCGAGGCCTGTCGGGCGATTGATCCGTCGCTGGCCTGAAGGTCGAGAGAGTTAACTTAACAATACCTTAAAGCGCGCCAGCAGTGGCGCGTTTTT
This sequence comes from Rhodobacterales bacterium, assembly GCA_038323615.1. GTDB lineage: Bacteria > Pseudomonadota > Alphaproteobacteria > Rhodobacterales > Rhodobacteraceae > JBBKXP01. Next base: position 42,860 of record JBBQHC010000006.1, read on the forward strand.
ACATTTAAAACAATGATTTATGTACTCCACTTCTCTAGAGAACTAGAAACTTCGGGACAGCCGCTTTTCGCACCCACGGCGCCATCTGAACCCGCCCCACCATCATCCTGCTTGTGCCTCTCCCGCCGCTCTTTTAGACCTTGCGACGAACCAAACGCCGCGCAAGGACCACGCCGATGAACAAGACATTCGACAAATCCCGTCTGCCCAGCCGCCATGTCACCGTTGGGCCGGAACGCGCGCCGCACCGATCCTATTACTATGCGATGGACCTCGATGAATCCGATATCGCCAAACCCTTTGTCGGCGTCGCGACCTGCTGGAACGAGGCCGCTCCCTGCAACATCGCCCTGAACTGGCAGGCGCAGTCCGCCAAGACCGGTGTCAGGGCGGCGGGCGGCACGCCGCGCGAATTCACCACGATCACCGTCACTGACGGCATCGCGATGGGCCACGAAGGCATGCGCAGCAGCCTTGCCAGCCGCGAAGCGATTGCCGACACCGTCGAACTGACCATGCGCGGCCATTGCTATGATGCCATCGTCGGACTGGCCGGGTGCGACAAATCGCTGCCGGGGATGATGATGGCGATGGTGCGGCTGAACACGCCTTCTGTGTTCATGTACGGCGGGTCGATCCTGCCGGGCAAGGTGCCTGCTGGTGCCGACGTTCCTGCCGATTTCGCCGACCGCGACCTGACCGTGCAGGATATGTTCGAGGCTGTCGGGCGCTATCAGGCGGGCGAAGTCAGCGAGGCGCAACTGGCGATCCTTGAACGCGTCGCCTGCCCGACTGCCGGGGCCTGCGGTGGCCAGTTCACCGCCAACACGATGGCCTGCGTGAGTGAGGCGATCGGGTTGGCCCTGCTGAATTCCTCCGGCATGCCCGCGCCCTTCACCGACCGCGCCAAGTACGGCGAGGCATCGGGGATGGCCGTGATGAACCTGATCGAAAAGAACATCCGCGCCCGCGATGTTGTCACCCTGAAATCCTTGCAAAACGCCGCCCGCGTCGTCGCCTGCACTGGCGGCAGCACGAACGCCGGGCTGCATCTGCCCGCCATCGCCCACGAGGCCGGCATCGATTTCGACCTGTTCGATGTCTGCGAGATTTTCCGTGACACCCCCTATTTTGTCGATCTGAAACCGGGCGGCCAATACGTCGCCAAGGATCTGTTCGAGGTCGGCGGCGTCCCGGTCGTGATGAAGGAACTGCGCAAGGCCGGCCTGATCCACGAAGATTGCATCACTGCCAGCGGCAAGACGATCGGCGAAGAACTGGACATGATCAGCGGCGAGGCCGACGGCAAGGTCATCTATTCCATCGCCACGCCGATCAGCAAAACTGGCGGCGTCGTCGGTCTGAAGGGTAACGTCGCGCCCGAAGGTGCCATCGTCAAGGTTGCGGGCATGTCCGCCGCCGAACAGGTGTTCACCGGTCCCGCCCGCGTGTTTGAGTGCGAAGAAGACGCCTTTGCCGCCGTCAAGGCGCGCACCTACAAAGAGGGCGAAGTGCTGGTGATCCGCAACGAAGGCCCTGCCGGCGGCCCCGGTATGCGTGAAATGCTGGCGACCACCGCCGCGCTGTCAGGGCAGGGGATGGGCAAAAAGGTCGCCCTGATCACCGATGGCCGTTTTAGCGGCGCGACGCGGGGTTTCTGCGTCGGCCATGTCGGGCCCGAGGCGGCGCATGGCGGCCCGATCGCCCTGCTGGCTGACGGCGACATGATCACGCTGAACGCCCTGACCGGCGAATTGTCGGTTGACCTGTCGGATGCCGAACTGGCCGCCCGCAAGGCGAAATGGAAAGGCCCGCGCCCGACCAATTACGCCAGCGGGGCGCTGTGGAAATACGCCCAGCTTGTCGGTGCGACCCGCACTGGCGCGGTGACGCATCCGGGGCAAAAGGCCGAAACCCACGTCTATATGGACCTGTAGGGTGGGGCTGCGCCGCCTGATCTGCGCCGCCTTCATCGCGTTGGCGGGCTGCGAAGGCGTCGATCTTGGCCCCGGTCTGAACTTTGCCGGACCAACGAGCGGACCGGGCGTGCGCACGCTGATCATCATGAACGGCAGTCTGCGGGTACGCGGGCCGGAGGGCTATTGCATCGACCAGCGGGCCAGTCGCGCCGCCACCGGGTTTGTTGTCATGGGGTCATGCGCGCTGGTGTCGGATACTGAAATCGCCCCCACAAATGCCGGCGTGCTGACGTTTCAGGCGGGTGAACCGGGGTCAGCCGGGGTGGCGGGGTCGGAACGGACGCTGGAGACGATGCTGAAAACCGCCGAAGGCCGCGCCCTGCTCAGTACAGACGGCGATCCGGCCACCGTGCGCGACGTGCAGGTGACGCGCCAGCCGGGGGCGGTGTTGGTGCAGTTCAGCGACGCCGGTGTCGAACCGGTCGCGGGGATGCAGGATCTGGAATGGCGGGCGTTCAGCGATCTGGGTGGCCGGCTGGTCACGCTGGCACTGCGGGTGCCCGCGCATGACCCGATGACATCGGCCCAAGGCAGCGCGGTGATGCAACAGGCAATCGAGGCATTGCGAGCGGCAAATACGCCGCAAAGCTGACATCTGTTTCTTTCTTGGAAACAGTTTGACAGATAGGGTGCACGGAGTCGGCCCCAAGATGGCGGCAAATAGGATAAAAGGGCAGGCAGGGTGATGGTGCGGTTCGGGCTGATCGACAGGCTATTGCATCTGCGTGCGCTGCGTCGGTGGTCGCGTGCGGCGCGTCGTGCCGGATCGGCCGAATTGTCGACCCTGCGTGCCCAACGTCAACGGGCCCGCCAGCTGCGCCTGCATCTTGACGAACTGATGCACATCGCCGACAGCCGCCTTGCCCTGCCCCGGATCGGCTCGAACGCGTTTCCCAAACCGGCAGGAACCGATTGGTCGTGGCGCCCGCAGGTTTGGCGCGGCCCGCTGGCCCGTAAGGGCGATTCAAGTGTCAAAAGCAAATTCACCGTTGGCGACGAGGTGACGGTTTTCCATGACTGCCGGATCAGCGAACTGACCCTGCGCCAGTTGCGCAACGCCCGCGAATCCGATCTGGCCCCGTTTGGCCTGCGTCTGGATGTGTTCAGGTTCGACGGGTCGTTCCTGAGTCTGGTTCTGGATATCCCGGAAGAGGCCTGTCATGGCCTGAAAAAGCGCCATCTGATCCGGCTCGACACGATCGTTGAAATGGAAAAGCCGCTGGAAATCTTTGCCCGGCTGAACATCAAACACGGCCCCAATACCGAACAGATCGTCCGCGAATTGCCGCTGCATCAGGACGACATCAGCGTCGAATTCGATCTGGCCTATACCAAGCTGAACGAAAAGCGGGTCGAACGTATGTGGATCGACCTGATATTCGAGGGCCCCGAGATGAACCAGATCACGATCCGCGACATCACCTTGTCGCGCTATCCCCGCGCCGAACTGTAAGGGAGGCAAAGCCAATGACGAACCTGACCCTGACCAAAACCCGCCTGTCCGCCGGCGTCTGGGAAGGCGTGCTGACCCGCAGCGGCGGCGGACCCGGCCAGCCTGACCTGACGGTGTCGCATCAGAACGCGCAGATCACCGGGTGGACCATCACCGAAGACGCCGACGCCTGGGTCGTCCAGGTGCCCGTGCCTGCCGACTTGATCGCCGACGGAGTGCAGACATTCGTCATCGCGGATGCCGCGTCGGGCGAAACCCTGGCCAGCTTTTCACTGCTCGCGGGCGAGGCATTGGCCGAGGATATCCGTGCCGAAATCGACCTTTTGCGCGCCGAACTCGATATGCTCAAGCGGGCATTCCGGCGGCATTGCGTGGAAACCGCCTAGTCTGGCATCACGATGACAACCGACCCGACCTTACGACCTGTCGCCACATGGGCATGCGCGGCGGCGATATCAGCCAGCGGATAGATGGCGGAAATCACCGGGTTGAAATCGCCCTTTGCCGCCATATCGGCCAACTTCTGCATATCCGCCGCCGTATCCGTGCCGGTTCCGCCCAACACCCGCTGGCCGCCCTCGCGCGATTGGAACGGGGCCGCGATCAAGGCCCCAAGTCCCCCAAGAACCAGCAACAGCCGCCCATGCGGTGCCAAAACCTTGCGGCAGGTAGCAAAGCGGGTCGTCCCGGTGCAATCCATGATCACGTCCCATACTTGACCCGTCGTGGTGAAATCGGTCTGCGCGTAGTCGATCACTGCCTCCGCCCCCAGACCGCGCACCAGATCGGCATTGGCGGCGCTGCACACCCCCGTCACACGCGCCCCCATCAACCGCGCGATCTGGACTGCCGCACTTCCCACCGCGCCCGACGCGCCGATGACCAGCAGCCGTTCACCCGGCCGCAAACCCGCTCGGTCGCGCAGAAAGAACAGCGCGGTCATTCCGCCAAAGGGCAGGGCGGTGGCCTGCGCGACATCAAGGGTCGGCGGGATCGGGGCCATTGCGCCGCTGGCTTTCACCCTGCGGAACTGGGCATGACACGCCATTCCGAACCCGGTGGCACCAAAGACCCGGTCGCCGACCTGCCAGCCTGTGACGCCATCACCGACCGCTGCCACCTCGCCCGCGAAATCGACGCCAAGGATCGGATTGCGCGGCTTGAACAGGCCGAAGGCCAGCCGTCCGAATGGCGCGAACCCCGGCGGCATGTCCAGCGTCCGGGCCCGCCAGTCGGCGGAACTGACCGTACTGGCGCGGATCCGAACCAGCACTTCGGCCGGTTTTGGCACGGGCATCGGCCAGTCGCGGACCTGCACGACATCGGGCGGACCATAGTGCATGTAAATGGCGGCCTTCATGCGATGCCCTCCTCAGGCAGGATCGTCAAAACTGAACACCTGTTCCAGCGGCTTCCCGAACTCGCGGGCGATCCGGAATGCCAGTTCAAGCGTCGGTGAATATTTCGCGTTCTCGATGGCAATGATGGTTTGCCGGGTGACGCCGACGCGTTCAGCCAGATCCTTTTGCGTCATTTCGGCGTGATCGAACCGCAATCGGCGGATGGTGTTGCTGATCGGCACTTTGCCCATCGTTCAGGCGTCGCGCCGGTACAGGAACAGACGCACCAGAGATTCCGAAAGGGCCGCCACGGCAAAGGCGGCGACGATGGTGTTGATCACCGCGAAGGTGCTGCCACCCCGTGCCAAAAGGATCATGGCGGCGATAAGGACCGCGCCTTGCAGGTAATACGAAATCTCGAGGCTGCGGAAACGGATCATCCGGTCACGTTCGTCTTCGAAATCCAGCTGTTGCTTGTCGCCGGTAATCATTGCGTTCAGGATCGCCGTCAGAATTTGCAAGACAATAGCCAGCACGATGCCGACGCCGATCATCCCCAGAACCGCCCTGCCCAGCAGCATATTCCCGGCCTCGCCCGCAAATGCGCCTGACGCGTGGCGGCGGCCGACCCAAAGGAAATACAGCGCAAACGTCAGAATTGTGCTGATCAGATAAGCCAGCACGTTCTTTTCCTGCGATGACATGGTGATGCCTTTCGATTCGGGGATCAGGTGTTGGAGATGTAAGTAATATCATACTTTGAGTCAAATATATTTTACACCAAAATTGACGCGGCGTAGCGGGTGACCTTTCCCGCCCCTGCTGCCATTCTTTCCCCTGCAACCTGTGCCGGAGCCTGCTCATGACTGCCTATCCCCACCTCCTCGCCCCGCTCGACCTGGGTTTCACCACCCTGAAAAACCGTGTGCTGATGGGGTCGATGCACACGGGCCTCGAGGAAACCAAGGACTGGAATCGCGTCGCCGAATTTTACGCGGCGCGGGCGCGGGGCGGTGTTGGCCTGATGGTCACAGGTGGCATGGCCCCGAACCGCGAGGGCGGCGTGTTTCCGGGGGCGGCGGGGCTGTTCAGCGACGCCGACATCGCCAACCACCGCAGCGTGACCGACCGGGTCCATGCCGCCGACGGCAAGATCGCCATGCAGATCCTGCATGCGGGTCGCTACGCCTATTCCCCCGAATGTGTCGCCCCCAGCCCGGTGAAATCCCCGATCTCGCCGTTCCCGCCGCGCGAATTGGACGCCGCGGGCATCGAAAAGCAGATCGCGGATATCGTCACCGCCGCCGCCCGTGCGCGCGAGGCAGGCTATGACGGGATCGAGGTGATGGGGTCCGAGGGGTATTTCATCAACCAGTTCCTTGTTACCCACACCAACAAGCGGACCGACGACTGGGGCGGTCCCTACGAAAACCGCATGCGCCTGGCGGTCGAGGTGGTGCGCCGGTGTCGCGCCGCTGTCGGTCCCGATTTCATCATTATCTATCGGCTGTCGATGATCGACCTGATCCCGAATGGATCAAGCTTTGCCGAGGTCGTGCAACTTGCCAAGGCGATCGAGGCTGCGGGCGCCACGATCCTGAACACCGGCATTGGCTGGCACGAGGCGCGAATTCCCACTATCGCCACATCCGTGCCGCGCCGCGCCTTTGCATGGGTGACGCAGAAACTGATCGGGCAGGTGGGTATCCCGCTGATCACGTCGAACCGGATCAATACGCCTGACGTAGCCGAAGATGTGCTGGCGTCACGCTGCGCCGACATGGTCAGCATGGCGCGTCCGTTTCTGGCCGACCCCGATTTCGTGGCCAAGGCGATGACGGGTCGTGCCGCCGAAATAGCCCCCTGCATCGCCTGCAATCAGGCCTGTCTGGATCACACGTTCAGCGGCAAACTGTCGTCGTGTCTGGTCAACCCGCGGGCCTGCCACGAAACCGTACTGGTGCTGGCGCCCGCCGATAGGGTGAAATCCATCGCCGTCGTGGGCGCTGGTCCGGCGGGGCTGGCCACCGCGCTGGCCGCCGCTGAACGTGGCCATACCGTCACCCTGTTCGAAAAGGCCGATGAACTGGGCGGCCAGTTGAACATGGCCAAACAAGTGCCGGGCAAAGAGGAATTCTGGGGCCTTGTCGATTACTACAAGACCGCCGTTGCCAAGGCCGCGATCACCCTGCGGCTTGGCACCATTGCCACTGCCGCCCTGCTCGACGATTTCGATATGGTGATCATTGCGACCGGCGTCATCCCCCGTGATCCTGGCATTGCCGGGCAGGACAGGCCGAATGTGCTGTCCTACATCGACGTGCTGCGCGGCCATGTCCCCGTGGGCGACAGGGTCGCTATCGTTGGCGCGGGCGGGATCGGCTTTGACGTGGCCGAATTTCTGGTGACGGCGCATAGCCCGACCACCGAACTGCCCGAATGGCTGCGCGAATGGGGGGTCGCGGACCCTGCTGCGCAGCGCGGTGGCCTGGCCCCCGAAGGCCCGCAGCCCGACGCCCCGGCGCGGCAGGTGACACTGCTGCAACGCAAGGCACAAAAGTTGGGCAAAGGGCTGGGCAAGACGACGGGATGGATCCATCGCGCCGCGCTGCAAATGAAAGACGTGCAGATGATCGGCGGCGTCAATTATGAAAAGATTGACGCGGACGGCCTGCATGTAACCTTTGGCGACGCCCGCGAAAACCCGACGCTGATTGGCGCCGACACGATTGTCCTGTGTGCCGGGCAGCTGCCCGAACGGACGCTGGCCGACGAGCTGATCGGCCTGGGTAAAACCTGCCATGTGATCGGCGGTGCCGATGTGGCGGCCGAACTGGATGCCAAGCGGGCGATCGATCAGGGGGTGCGACTGGCGGCAACCCTTTGACGCGCGTGGGTTGCACTCGCATGACGGACGGACACGGGGCGCGTGCCATCCTGCGCATTTAGGTTCGCGCCCTGCAACAGTCCCGGTATTACCCCGCCATTGTCAGGCCCCTGCCGCAGTCCCGCCTGATTTGAATCCGATACCAGCTGCAACGAAATTGCTGCTCGCAAAGGATCTGGTATGGATCGCCTCACCGAAATGGAAGCCTTCGCCACAGTCGTGGATCAGGGCGGCTTCACGGACGCTGCCAAGAAGATGGGGATATCGAAATCTGCCGTTTCGAAACACGTCTCCGCGCTCGAGGCCCGGCTTGGTGCCCGCCTGTTGAACCGCACGACTCGCCGGGTGTCGCCCACCGAAATCGGGCTGGCCTATTATGACCGCGCCCGCCGGGTGCTGAACGACGCGGGCGAGGCTGATGCGCTGGTGACATCGATGCAAAGCGCGCCATCCGGCCTGCTGCGGATCAGCGTTGCGACCGATTTCGGCGTCAACCACCTGTCGCCCGTGCTGGGTGATTTCCTGTCCGAGTTTCCTGACATTACGGTGAACATGGTCCTGAACAACCGCTACGTCGAACTGATTTCCGAAGGGTTCGACATGGCCGTGCGGATTGGCGAACTTGAGGATTCAACCCTGCGTGCCCGCAAACTGACCGAAACGACGAAACGCATGATCGCCTCGCCGGGTTATTTCAAGCAATATGGACGCCCCGAAAAAATTGACGATCTGAACAGCCACAAGCTTTTGCACTATTCCAATCAGTCCAACTCGGCGGTCTGGAAACTGACCGCGCCTTCGGGCGAAAAACGCCAGGTGCGCACCGCTGGCTGGCTCACCGTCAACGATGGACAGTCGCTGCTGAACGCCTGTATCGGCGGGCTTGGGATCGCCTATCTGCCGTCGTTCCTTTATGCTGACGCCAAGGCCAAAGGTCTGGTCGAAGAGGCAATTCCCGACCTGCCCGTCGAAACCCAAGGGATCTATGCGGTCTATCCGCCGGGGCGGTTTACCCAGCCCAAAGTGCGTGCCTTTATCGACTTTCTGGTACATGAATTCGCCGACAAGGGCCCAGATATCTGGTAGGTCCACCGCTTTCGCCCGGGGCCATGCCCCCGCCTGACGCGACCCTCCGGGGTCGCGTTTTTTATCGGCTGGTTCCCTCAATCTTGACTGAAACTGGCGCCAAAAAGGGAGTGGCGGTTCACCCCCTCGCAATCATATCCGGCGACACTGACCTTGGGTAATTCAGGGGACGTGTCGTGTGGCTTGATCGTATTTTTCGGGTGCTGGCCCCGCGTATGTGGCAGGATACAACCGCCAAAATCGCGGGGTTCGCCTTGCTCAGCGGCCTGTTCAATGTCGCTTACTATCGCGTTGCCGATGGTGCGCTGCTGCGCGGTTTCGGGTCTTATCTGCTCAATGGTATCGTCGTCAGTCTGCCGTTCGTCATTTTCTTTTACCTCGTCGCCCGTTACCAGACCCGGCTGTTGCGCGAATTGCATCAGATGTCGCGCACTGATGTGCTGACCGGGCTGCCCAACCGGCGGTCGTTCATGACGCTGGCGGACCGCGCCAACAAGGCCAGCAAGCGCGGCGTATTGTTCGTGATCGACGCCGATTTCTTCAAACATATCAACGATACCTACGGTCATGCGGTCGGCGATCTGTGCCTGAAAACCATCGCTTACCGTCTGCAACGCAATCTGCGCGACGAAGACGTCGTCGGCCGAATTGGTGGTGAGGAATTCGCGATCTTTCTGTCAGGGGCCACCATTGAACAGGCTCGCGTCATCGGCGAACGGATGTGTCAGGCGATCCCCTACAACGGCGGATCGGGGCACGAACATCTGTCGGTGACGCTGTCGGCAGGGGCGGCCATCGCCCACCCGACCAAATCGCTCGAAGAACTCTTGAAGCAGGCCGACAACGCGTTGTACCGGGCCAAGCAGAGCGGGCGGGCACGGTTGGTTGTCTGGCAACCTGATATGCGATTGGCCGGTTAGGCTATTCGGTCGATGTCACGATCACCTCGACCCGACGATTTTCCTCGCGTCCGGCCTCGGTCAGATTGTTTGCGATGGGTGCAAGATACCCCATGCCCTGCGCATCGACCTGACGCCGGGCAACGCCGTAATCGCGCACCAGCCGCTCCATCACTGATGCGGCCCGGCGTTTGGACAGGGCGATGTTGCCCTCCAGCGACCCCGAACTGTCGGTATGCCCGACCAGCGCCACCCGGCGGCCCGGTCGTTCTGCCAGATAATCCGCCAGCGCGCGCAAACTGGCGAAGTCGCCGGGACCAAGGTCGGATGTCCCTGTTTCAAAGGTCAGATCGCCCAGCAACGCCCGCCCAATGCCGTCCAACTGCGCCCCGATGTCGTCGCTCGCCAGCGGAGTTTGCATAACCGGCACGTCCGACACGTCGGCCACCGCTGGATCGGTCAGCGTCACCAGCGGCGCGGCTTCGGGTTCCGTCCCAACCCTGATCACCTGCACGAACCCGGCCCGCGCCGACCTGCTGACCAGCAGGCTGACGGTTTCGGTGTCGCCATCCGCCCGACGCTGCGCCGCGACATAGCGAAAATCGCCCAGATCGACGATCATGTCCGGCGGCGCCAGCACATCGGTGCCGAATCGAAAGTCGAAGCCGCCGCAGATGTCGGTGCGGCAGGCGTATATGATCTCGAATCCCGCCACCTCAAGCTGCTGGCGCAACGGTTGCATGATCTGCTGCGTGCTGATCCCCTGCGCCCCGATCCGCCACGCCTGCCGGGTCACCGCCCCGGTTGCTTCCAACACCGGGATGTTCCCGGCGGCCCAAGGCCCGACCGGCATGGCATAGCTGTCATTGGCTGCGACCAGTTCGGTTTGCAGGGTCGCATTGCGCGGAAAATCCAAGCTGAGCGCGGTCGCGCCCATTGGCCAGACGGCCAGCAAAAACCCAATGGCGCGAATCATCGGGCCTGCGCGTGATAGGCGTCGTTCGGACGCATCCCGGTCGCCGATGCGACGCGGTTCGACATATTGAAGAATCCCGCCACTGCCGCGATGTCCCAGATGTCGTGATCGCTGAACCCGGCGTCGCGCAATGCAGCGCGGTCCACTTCGGTCATATCGGCACTGTCCCGCGTCATCTTTTCAGCAAAGCGCAGCATTGCAGTCTGCCGTGTGTCCAGCGCGACCGCCCGCCAGTTCATCACCAGCGCCTCGCCCAACATCGGATCGCCTGACAACTGACGCACCGCCGCGCCGTGGGCGACAAGGCAGTAGAAGCACCGGTTGATCGACGACACGACCACCGCGATCATCTCGCGATCGAGCTTTGACAGCGCCGAATCACCCAGCATCAGCTCGTTGTA
>JBBQHC010000007.1:0-51326 GCA_038323615.1 Rhodobacterales bacterium
AGATATCACGACAAGGTCCGCGCTGCGCTGGACTCTCATCGTGCCACCTTTCAACAAAGCTTCGTTGCTGAGTTCCTTCCAAGATGGAAGGAGACCCCTCCCGACTACATGACGCGCTGGGGAAATCAGCCTGATGAAGACAGCCTAAAAGGGGAACTGGCGAACCGGGCCAATGAGGTATTCGAGACGATGCTCGCATTCGAGCCACCCTCCGTGCGTCTTGTCGAGAAGAACGTGTCCCCGTCGAACGTCGAAGATCCTCGCTTTCTCCGTCGGTTGCGCTCCATCATGGAGAGGCGGCGCGTGCCAAAGGCCATCATTGACTCGCTATTCTCGTCGGGTGAAGCCGCGCCTGAGCAGGGAGAACTGCTGCCAAATCGGTGAAAGCGACCCCAAAGTGAAGTCCGATTTCGGTTCCTTTTGGCGAACGCCCCTGAAATCGGAGTGATCGGCTTCGTTTGAAATAAAAAGTCATGTTTTCAATGACTTGATAGAAATTCACCGAAACGGCGCAGGCAACAGGTCCAGAGAATATTGGCCCGAAGAGACGACTTTCGGGCCCCTTGGCGCAGGGGCCAGTGCTCAGCCCCACCCGCATAACCCTTGAATATAACGGGAAAATTCGGCCGCTAACTGAGATGGAGAAGAGTTTCTCAAGGGCAAGTGGCGGAGGAGGTGGGATTCGAACCCACGGGACGCTTTCACGCCCGACGGTTTTCAAGACCGTTGCAATCGACCACTCTGCCACTCCTCCGGGGTTGTGTCGGCACAGGCGGGTGCGGTGGGCATAGGCAAGCCCGGCTGATTCTGAAAGCCCGTTCACGCTTTGGGGAAAACCGCTCAAACCCCTGCCAGAAGCCTTTCAAAATCAGGATGTCGTCGCTATTGTGCGCCAAACGACCGGCCCTAGCCGTTTTTGGCGGGGCTGTTCGGGTTGGGCAGAAACGGCCGGAAAACGGTCAGGCGCCGGTCAAAACGGCGCATCCAAAGGGGCACAGGATGGCGGGCAATCTTATTTTCAGGGCCGCGCGGGTAAAACTACCATTGGCGACAATCGTCGCGCTCGCGGTGGCAGGCTGCGGCGAGAACGGCAAATTCTCGTTCGGCGGCAAGCAGAACGGCGAGGCGGCCACGGCACAGTCTGCCACGTCGGTGCAACTGGTCGAAACCGATGTCGAGGCGCCCAACGTCTTTCAGATCACCGAAAACGGCCTCTGGGATGGCCGTCCGTCGCTGGGCGGGGTCTGGGTCGCCCACCCTGATGTGACCGATCCCGAACGGGTCATCATCCGCAATCCGGCCAATGGCAAATTCGTGATCGGCGCGCTGTTCCGGCGCGAACGCGAAAATCCCGGCCCGGCGCTGCAGGTTTCGTCTGACGCGGCTGACGCGCTGGGAATGCTGGCGGGTGCCCCGGCCAGCCTGAACGTCACCGCCTTGCGCCGCGAAGAGGCACCGCAGGCCGCGCCCGAGGCGACCGTGGATTTCGGCGTGCCAGGCACCATCGAGGCAACGCCGCTGGACCCGATCGCCGGGGCTGCCGCCGCCATTGACGCCGCCGAGGCGACCGCGACACCACCGACCACAGCAACAACCTCCGCACCTGCCCCGGCGGCAGCCCCGGCCAATACCGGATCGCTGTCCAAGCCATTCATCCAGATCGGCATTTTCAGCGTCGAGGCAAACGCAGATCGCACTGCCGAACAAATGCGCAGTGGTGGTCTGACCGCATCCGTCCTGCAACAATCCAGTCAGGGACGCTCGTTCTGGCGGGTCATCGTCGGCCCGGCGGGAACCGAGGCCGAGCGCGCCAGCCTATTGGCCAAAGTCAAAGCGCAGGGGTTTGCCGATGCCTATTTCGTCACCAACTGAACCCAAAACGGGGGCCGCTACCCGATGACGCCACACCGCCTGTCCATTACCCTGCTGGCCGCTGCCCTGACCTTGTGGTCGGCAATGGGCGCAGTCGCCCAGACCTTTGATACAACCGCGGGGGCTGCCTATGTGCTGGATTATTCCACCGGCACAGTCCTGCTGGCCAAGAACGCCGACAAACCGCTGCCACCGGCGTCGATGTCCAAACTGATGACACTTTACATGGCGTTCGAGGCGATCGCGAACGGCCGTTTGGACATCAACGAAGAATTGCCGGTGTCTCAGGCCGCGATGGACTACAAAGGATCCAGCATGTTTCTGCGCGCCGGTGAGACCGTCCGCGTCGAAGACCTGCTGCGCGGCATCGTCGTCCTGTCGGGCAACGACGCCAGCGCCGTCATCGCCGAGGCCCTGTCGCCGGACGGGACCGAGGCCGGGTTCGCCCGGATGATGACCGAGCGGGCCCGCCAGATGGACATGACGAATTCCACCTTTGTCAATTCCAACGGCTGGCCGGCCGACGGCCAGTTGATGTCGGTCCACGATCTGGCAGTCCTCGCCGGCCACATCATCCGCGACTATCCGACGTTCTATCCGATGTTTTCGGAACAGGAGTTTCTGTTCGATGGCCGGGTTCCCGCAAACACCCAGAACCGCAACCCGATCCTCAGTCTTGGGATCGGCGCCGACGGTCTGAAAACCGGACATACGCTCGAGGCAGGTTATGGCCTTGTCGGATCGGCCAAACAGGGCGACCGGCGAGTCATTTTCGTCCTGACCGGGCTGGACAGCCTGCAGGCCCGCGCCGAAGAAGGCCAAAAGATCATCAACTGGGCGTTCCGCCAGTTCGCCGAGGCCGAAGTGATGAAGGCCGGGGTGCAGGTCGCGATCGCCGATGTCTGGATGGGCGACCAGACCAGCGTCGGCCTGACCGTCGCCGAAGATCTGACCCTGCTGGTGCCGGTTCTGACCGCCAACGGGGTGCAGGCCGTGGCCGAATATAATACCCCCGTGCAGGCCCCGATCGCCGCCGGGCAGCAATTGGGCGAACTGGTCATCACCCGCGGCGATCTGCCCGAACAGCGTATTCCACTGGTTGCCGACCGCGCTGTCGGCAGCGGCGGTTTCGGGGTGCGTCTGCGCACCGCCGCCAATGTGCTGATGCAGAAATTCCTGCCTGCGGCGGCGTTGGAAACCCTCTCTGTCGACGGCAATGCGTGACCGTCGCCGATGACCGGCGGCCATTTCATCAGTTTTGAAGGCATCGACGGGTCGGGCAAATCGACCCAGGTCCGCCGGTTGACAGATCACCTGCGCGGTCTTGGCCATGACGTGCTGGCGACCCGCGAACCCGGCGGCAGTCCGGGGGCCGAGGCGATCCGCGCCCTGCTGCTGACCGGGGAGACCGACCGCTGGTCGCCGGAAACCGAGATTCTGCTGTTCACCGCCGCCCGGCGCGACCACCTTGAACGCACGATTGCACCCGCGCTTGATGCCGGGCGCGTTGTCATTACCGACCGTTTTGCCGACAGCACCCGCGTCTATCAGGGCGCGACGCGCGGCGATCTGCGTGCCACGGTTGACCGGTTGCATGATCTGATGATTGGCCGCGACCCCGACATGACGTTTATCATCGACATGGACCCCGCCGTGGCCCTGCAACGTGGCCTTGCCCGCCGATCAGGCGAAGACCGGTTCGAAGATTTCGGCCTGCCGTTTCAGGAAACCCTGCGCCACGGGTTTCTGGCCCTCGCCCACGCCAACCCGGCCCGTTGTCTGCTGATCGACGGCAACCGTGACCCCGCCGCCATCGCCACCGAAATCGCCGCCCGCGCCACGGCTTTGCTGTGACAGACCTGCCCGACCCCGACCGGATCGACGGCGCACCGCATCCGCGCGAAACGGCCGACCTGTTCGGTCAAGACCGCGCCGCAGCCGAATTCCTTGATGCCTACAACAGCGACCGACTGCACTCGGGCTGGCTGATCTCGGGGCCGCAGGGTGTGGGCAAGGCGACGCTGGCGTGGAGGATTGCCACCTTTCTTTTGGCTGAACGCCCTGCCGATGGCGGCATGTTCGGTGATCCGCCAGCGCCGACATCGTTGCATGTCGGCGCCGAAAATCCTGACGCCGCCCTTGTGCAGGCCGGATCGCACCCGCGCCTCTTTCGATTGGTCCGCGGTGCCTCGGGCGCAAAAGAAGATGGCGACAAACTCAGCCAGACAATCTCGGTTGACCGGGTCCGCAAGCTCAAGGCGTTTTTCCACCTCACCGCGACTGACGGCGGTCGCCGCGTGGTGATCGTCGATAGCGTCGATGACATGGCGCCGGCGGCGGCCAACGCGCTGCTGAAGGAACTCGAGGAACCGCCCGCGAAAACCACCCTGTTGCTGATTTCGCATCAGCCATCGAAACTGCTTCCCACGATCCGGTCGCGCTGTCGCGAATTGCGCTGCCACGACCTCCCCCCCGCCGCCCTGCAACAGGCGCTGGCACAGGCCGGACACGATATCGCGGAATCCGAGGCGCTGACCTCACTTTCAGGTGGTTCGGTGGGCCGGGCGATCACCCTGCTCAATCTCGACGGTCTGCCGCTCTATGCCAGCCTCGTCAAACTCCTTGGCGGCATCCCCCGGATCGACCGACCCGCCCTGTTGGCGCTGGCCAACAGTTGCACCGGCAAGGGTGCGGACACCCGATTTGGCCTGACGCTTGACCTGATCGACCATTTCATCGCCCGCGCTGCCCGCGCCGGACTGCTGGGCGAACCCGCGACCCAAGGTGCGCCGGGCGAGGCACGGTTGCTGTCCCGGCTGTCGCCCGACGACCGTGCGGCCCGGGCTTGGGCGCAACTGCAACAAGACCTGACCGCGCGGGCACGCCACGGGCGGGCGGTCAACCTTGACCCCGCCGCGCTGATCCTTGATATGATCTTTAAGATCGAAGAGATGGCGCAAGGTGTCGCCGCAGGCTAGGGCACCCCATGACCCCCGTCCCATCCATCGTTGACAGCCATTGCCACCTCGATTTCCCCGATTTCGACGGCGAGCATGACGCGCTGATCGCCCGCGCCGCCGACGCCGGGGTGACGCGGATGGTGACGATCTGCACCCGATTGCGTCTTGAACCGCAGGTACGGGCACTGGCCGAGGCGCACGCGCCGGTTTTCTATGCCGCCGGGACGCATCCGATGAGTGCGGCTGACGAACCCTTGGCCACGACCGATGACCTGATCGCCATCGCGCAGCACCCCAAGATGGTCGGGATCGGTGAATCCGGCCTCGACTATCACTACACCGCCGACACCAAGACGGTGCAGAAAACCAGTCTGCGCAGCCACATCGCCGCCGCCCGCGAAACCGGCCTGCCGCTGATCATTCACGCGCGCGACGCCGACGACGACATGGCGGCGATCCTGACCGATGAATACGCCAACGGAGCCTATACCTGCGTCATGCATTGTTTCAGCTCCTCGGCCGCCCTCGCCCGCGCTGCGCTCGACCTTGGGTTTTACCTGTCGATGTCGGGCATCGCCGCCTTTCCGAAAAGCCAGGCCCTGCGCGACATCTTCGCTGCCGCGCCGCTTGACCGCGTGCTTGTCGAAACCGACAGCCCCTACCTTGCTCCGCCCCCACATCGGGGCAGACGCAACGAACCGGCTTACACCGCGCACACGGCCCAGGTCGGAGCCGATCTGTTCGGCCTGCCCTACGCCGACTTCGCTGCCGCCACCTCGGCCAATTTTGACCGGCTGTTCGCCAAGGCCGCCGCATGGCGACCCTGACCTTCACGATCCTTGGCTGCGGCTCGTCCGGCGGCGTGCCGCGCCTGGGCAACCATTGGGGCGATTGCGATCCATCCAATCCCAAAAACGCGCGGCGGCGCTGTTCACTGCTGGTCCAGCGGCAGGATGTTGGCGGCACCACGACCGTGCTGATCGACACCGCGCCCGACCTGCGCGCGCAACTGCTGGACGCCGGGATCGGCACGCTCGACGGCGTCGTTTATACCCACGCTCACGCCGACCATGTTCACGGCATCGACGACCTGCGCATGGTGGTGTTCAACATGCGCCATCGCCTGCAAGTCTGGGCCGACGGCGACACATCGGACGCGCTGCTGTCACGCTTTGGCTACGCCTTTACCCAACCCAAGGGGTCGCCCTATCCGCCGATCTGCGAATTGAACATGATCGACGGCGATGTCACCGTTGACGGCCCCGGCGGCGCGATCAAGTTGACCCCGTTTCAGGTCAACCACGGGTCGATCGACGCCTTGGGCTTTCGGATCGGCGGGGTCGCCTATCTGCCCGATGTGGCAACGATCCCGGACGCGACCTGGCCCGTCCTTGCAAACCTTGACTGTTGGATCGTCGATGCCCTGCGGCGCACACCGCACCCGACCCACGCGCATCTGGCGCGCACTCTGGAATGGATCGCAAAGGTGAAACCCCGGCAGGCGGTGCTGACCAATATGCACAACGACCTCGACTACGCGACGCTCGACAAGGAAACCCCTGACCACATTACCCCGGCCTATGACGGCATGACGCTGACCTTTCCGGCGCCCTGACTCTTGCTGTTTCTTTTGGCCGAAAATACTCCCGCCGGAGGCTCCCCGGCTCACCAAAGGGACTGACCATTGACCGCCCTGCTCGACGTCATCCTGCCGGTCTTTATCGTCCTCGGCTTTGGCTATGTGGCTGTCTGGAGGGGATATTTCAGCGAGGCAGGCGTTGACGGGCTCATGAAATTCACCCAAAGCTTTGCTATCCCCTGCCTGCTGTTCCGCGCCATTTCGACCCTGGATCTGGGCGCCGAATTCGATCTGCGGCTGCTCGGGAGTTTCTATACCGGGGCGCTGGCGGGGTTCGCGGTCGGATTGCTCGGGGCCCGCATCATGTTCAAACGCACGTGGGAGGATGCGGTCGCCATCGGCTTTGTCGGCCTGTTCTCGAACTCGCTGCTGCTGGGCCTGCCGATCACCGAACGGGCCTACGGCGCTGCGGCGCTGACCGGCAACTATGCAATCGTGTCGATCCACGCGCCGTTTTGTTACTTCGTGGGCATTTCAGCGATGGAGATCGTGCGCAACCGGGGCGGCAACATCGTCGCCTTGCCGGGCAAGATCCTCAAGGCCATGTTCTCGAATGCCCTCGTCATCGGCATCACCCTTGGGCTGATCGTCAACCTGACTGGCCTGCCCCTGCCCGGCGTTCTGACCGACGCCATCGACCTGATCACCAAGGCCGCCCTGCCCGCCGCGCTGTTCGGCCTTGGCGGCGTCCTGTATCGTTACCGGCCCGAAGGCGACCTGCGCACGATCCTGTTCATCGTCGCGGTGTCGCTGGTCCTGCACCCGGCAGTGGTCTGGGGCATGGGCCGGGCCACCGGGCTGGATATCAACGCCTTTCGGTCAGCAGTCCTGACCGGGGCGATGGCACCGGGGGTCAACGCCTATGTGTTCGCCAATATGTACGGCGCAGCGCGGCGGGTCGCGGCATCGGCCGTCCTGATCGGCACCGGACTGTCGTTAATCACGGTCTGGGGCTGGCTGGCGATCCTGCCGTAAGACGCATCGCGTCAGGCGGCCAGCAAAACCTGCGCCTCGACCGCCTTGAGTGATGGATGGACGGCGCAGTATCCCGCCGCACTCTCACGCAGGGCTGGAAAGAGCGCCAGCAGCTCGGCGCGCGTGGCGTCGTCCATGCCGCCGATTCCGACTTCCCCGGGATGAAAGCTTTCGGTCGCGACGCCTTCGGCAAATATGATCTGATGGCGGTCGAACATCAGGTGGTGATAGGCGACCATACCGCCCGGATCCGCCACAATATCGGCGCCATTGACGAATTGTTGCGCTGCAATCAACACTGCATCTTCACCTGACCACAGTTGGGTACGCCAGTCGGCGACCCTGATCCGGTGCTGCGGCGACAGGCGTAGATCGCGCAGGTTTCCGATCGCCCCGGCGCGAAACAGAATTGGCACGAACAGCCCGCAGGCCGGAAATTCGCGGCCGTCACGCCAGCGCACCGGCTGAAACCCGTCGTGCAGGGTCCGCACCAGCGTGCCGACGCCAATATCTTCGACCGGGCATGGCCCGTCGGCGGTGTCGATCAGGGTGCCTGCCGCGAAACAGACTGGCGTCGCATAGGACGTGGCGGCAAAACTCGGCCCCTCGCCGTTCGACACCACGGTCAGCGGCACCCCCCGCGGCGGAAATCCACCGGAACCGCCGATAAAGGCCAATCCTTCGACCGTCGCAAAGGCGGGGCTGGAATCGTTGACGTTGAACCCGACCACCGTCCATGTGTTCGTGCCGTCACTCAGGACCAGCGAATACTCGGCCTCGACCACCCTGTTGTTGGCATAAGACGTGCCGTTGATGGTCTGCCCGCCATTCAGGCGCTGGCTGTTATCGTTATCCTGAAAATTTGGATCGTCGTCGTTGATATTGACACTGTACCAACTGGGCGAATTGATCGTGATGGTGCGACCCACCAGATGCGACCCGTCGCCCTGCGTCACCCCGTCAAGGATCCCACCACCGCTGATGGTCAGGTCGGTTTCGTTCAGAACGTAGATTCTGTAGCCCAAGACGTAACCCTCCACCCGTGCGGTGCAGGGACATCTTGTCAGTGAAAGACGTCAGGATTTAGTTGCGATTGCGCCCTTGTGGCGACGCCGCCATCATCCCGGCGACATGCCCCGCAGCCGTTCCGACCGCCGCCGCAACATCTCGAGCGTGGCAAGCAACAGCACCGACAACACCACAAGGATCGTCGCCACCGCCAGGATCGTCGGACTGATCTGTTCGCGCAACCCGATGAACATCTGCCACGGCAGGGTTTTCTGGCTTGCCGATCCGACGAACAGAACCACCACCACTTCGTCAAACGAGGTGATGAACGCGAACAATGCGCCGGAAATGACACCCGGCAGGATCAGTGGCATCTGCACCCGAAAGAACGTGGTCAGCGGATTGGCCCCCATATTCGCAGCAGCACGGGTCAGCGACCGGTCAAACCCGACCAGCGTCGCCGTCACGGTGATGATAACAAACGGAATACCCAGCGCCGCATGGGCCAGAATGACGCCGATCTTGGTCCCCGTCAGGGTGATCGGAATCTCGAGTTTTCCGTAAAACGGGATCGGAATGTAGGGGTTGGAGTAAAAGAAATACATCCCCGTCGCCGAAATGATCAGCGGCACGATCATCGGCGAAATCAGGATCGCCATGATCGACCGGCGGAACGGCACGTGGGTCTGGCTAAGGCCGACCGCCGCCAGCGTCCCAAGCCCGACCGAGATCAGCGTCGCGATAGGTGCGATCGACAGCGAATTGCGCAGCGCCAACTGCCAGTCCGGGCTGTTGAAGAAATCGCGGTAATGCTTGAGCGAATAACCATCGGGATCAAGCGCCAGCATCTTGGGCGTAAAGGTGAAGAAATCCTGAGCGTTGAAAGACAGTGGGATGATCGTGATGATCGGCGCGATCAGGAAGAACAGGATCAACCCGCAGATCACCCGGAACGTATAGAACCAGATCCGCTGCGGGACGGTGGCATATGGTGGCAGTGACGACATTCTCAGCCCCCCAGTTTCACGTTATCAATGCCCACCAACCGGTCGTAGAGCCAGTACAGCCCCAGAACGAGGCCCAGCAGGATCGACCCCAGCGCCGCTGCCAGACCCCAGTTGAGCGAGGTCGAGATGTGATAGGCGATCCGGTTCGAGATGAACACGCCTTGGGTGCCGCCGACCAGTTCAGGAGTGATGTAATAACCGATGGACAGGATGAAGACGAGGATCGACCCGGCGCCGATCCCAGGCACCGATTGCGGGAAATAAACTCGCCAGAACGCCGTCCAGTTCGTCGCGCCCAGACTTTTTGCGGCGCGCAGATAGGCTGGCGGAATTGTTTTCATCACCGAATACAGCGGCAAAATCATGAACGGCAGCAGAATATGCGTCATCGCAATCACGGTGCCGGTGGCGTTGTTGATCAGCGCCAGACGGTTGAAGTCTCCGACCGCTCCGATCCAGACCAGCAGATCGTTGATCACTCCCTGTTCCTGCAACAGCACCTTCCAGGCACTGGTGCGCACCAGCAGCGAGGTCCAGAACGGCAGCAGCACAAGGATCATCAGCAGGTTGGCGGTGCGCGCGGGCAGGTTCGCCATCAGCCATGCCACCGGATAGCCCAGCAGAATGCAGGTCGTCGTGATCGTCACCGACAGGATCAGCGTGCGGATGAACAGACGGATATAGATACGGGCGTTTTCGGGCCGGGTTTCAATGCCTTCGGGGGTTTTGACAAGGTCGATGGCATTCATGAAATAGCCATCGGTGAATTGCCCGCCAAAGGTCTTGATCGTGCCCCAGATCGCCGGGTCGAGCCAATCTTTGTCAGCCTCGGCAAAGGAATCGCGCAGCGATACGGTCTGGAATCCGCTGACATCGACGGCGGGAAACCCCTCGGGCGCGGCCCCCCGCGCCAGATCGCGATACAGCGCGGTATAGACGAAATCATAGGGCGGTCTGTCCAGCGGGTCGCGGTTCTTGATCTCGGTCGTGACGCGCACCCAGTCGTCATAGGCTTGGGTCGTTTCCGGCAGCGCCTTGCGGATCGCCCTTTCGTCCATCCACGCGGCCCACGCCGCCGGATCGGCAAATGCGGGATCGGCGGCGGTGAACTGATCGGTATAGACATCGGTACCGAACTTGCCGACATCGCGCCCGGTGGCGCGAAACAGCGACGACATCCCGCTGAGTTCATAATTCAGCCGGGTGCCCAGACGGGTGTGCAGCTTGAATTCCTCGGCGACGACGAAATCTTCGTAAAGCGCGGCGAACACGTCCTCGTTCGGGGCTTCGCCCGTCGAGGCATCCCAGTCGCGCAGGGCAACAACGGTGCGCGGCAGGGTGTCGGGGACGATCTGGTTTTCAACCGACCGGAACAGCATGTCACCAATCGGCATGACAAACGAAATCAGGACGAACAGCAGCAAGGGCGCGATCAGCATCATCGCCCGCAGCTTTTGGCGGCGCAATGCGCGGTTCAGCGATGCCTTGAGCGGGCGGCCATCGGCGGCCAGCACTGGGCCACTTTGTGGGATTGCGGCATCGGTCATGCTGCACCCTCGACGACGCTCATGACGGAATTAGCGGTGCGACGGCGGATGTCAGCGACCTCTTGATAGGCGGGATCGTTGTAGGCGGTCATTGCCGCCTCAAAACTGGGAAATTCGATGACGACATGACGTTGCAGCGTCTCGCCCTCCATGACTTGGGCCTGCCCGCCCCGGATGATGAACCTGCCGCCCAATCCTTGCAGGATCGGCGTGTCGCGGGTCACGTATTCCTTATAGGCTTCGGGGTCGTTCACCGTGATATGGCCGATGATATATCCCTTGGGCATGATCGCGTCCTTGTCATTTGGATGCGGGGGGCGACAGGTGCCGCCCCTCCGCGTGTTCGGTCAGGCAGGATTACTGCGCCAGCCAGTTTTGGAACTTGGCGTCAACCTCGTCCTGATTGTCGGCCCACCATTCGATGTTGTTGACCAGAAAGTTCTTCTGGTTGTCGGGGTTGGTCGGCATGTGCGGCGCCATCTCGATGCCAAGCGTGGCATGCTGCCCGACAAGAGGCTGCGACGAGGCGCGGGCCGGGCCGTACGAGATGTACTTGGCCTGATCGGCCAGACGCTGGGTGTCGGTGGCAAAGTTCAGGAAGTGCATGACGCGGTTCATCCGGGCTTCGTCCAGGCCGGTCGGAACGATCCAACCGTCAAAGTCGAACACTTGCCAGTCCCACAGCATCGCAACAGGCTGCTTCTGCTCTTCGATGACCGAGAACAGACGACCATTATAGGTCGACCCGAACACGACTTCGCTGTCGGCAAGAAGCTGCGGCGTTTCAGCACCGGCAGACCACCAGACGACCTGATCCTTGATCGTGTCCAGCTTGGCCAGCGCCTGCTCGACACCACCATCCGATGACAGCACGTCATACAGGTCAGCCTGCGCGACACCGTCACACAGCAGAGCCCATTCGAGGTTCTTCTTCGGGCGCTTTTCCAGCGCACGCTTGCCGGGGAAGGTCGCCAGATCAAAGATGTCGCACAGGCTGGTCGGGACGGCGCCGTTCCATTCTGCGACGTCAGTGCGATATCCGAACGTCGTCGAGAACACGATCTGCGGAATAAAGCAGTCGTTGATCAGGCTTGGCCCGAAATCATCGGTCGGCGTCGATCCGTCGGCACCGGCTGCGAGGGCCGTATCAAAGTCGATCTCGACCGCCAGACCTTCGTCGCAGGCGCGCTGGCTGTCGGGGCCTTCGGCATCGACCAGATCGTAGGTCGCGTTGCCGGCCTCTTGGGCCGCACGCAGCTTGGCGATCGCTTCGTTGCTGCTTTCGTCATAGACGACGGTGATGCCGGTCAGAGCGGCGTAGGGGTCGGAATAGGCGGCGATCTGCGATGCCTGATAGGCCCCGCCCCACGACATGATGGTCATGCTGTCGGAACAGTTTTCGCAGGCCGGCAGTTCCTGTGCCGCTGCCATCTGGCCGATCAGGCCGGCAGTGGACAGGGCCGCGGCCCCAATCAGATATTTCATTTTCATTACATTCTCCCTTGGTTGATTGGCAGTTCGGGTCTTCACCGGCCCCCGGATTCAGAAAAGGCAGGGCCGGAATGGCGTCATTTCGCGTCAAGTGCGCGGCAATCCTCGGCCAGCCACCCAATCTCGATCTGCTCGCCCGGTTTCAGGCGGACCTGATCGGGGGCATTGCGCGACTTGATGACGAAGTTGTCGGTTCCGGCGACCCGCAGACGGGTCCGGAAAATGTCGCCCATATAGACGAATTCCAGCACCTCGGCCTTGAGGGTATGAGCCGCTTTTGACAGCCGGTCCTTCAAGAATTCGACCCGTTCAGGGCGAATCGAGACCTTGGTGCGCTCGCCCACTTTGCTGACATTGACCGGCAACGCGTCGATCACATCGCCGCTGTCCAGTTTGACGGTGCAGGCGCGATCGCTGATTTCC
Organism: Rhodobacterales bacterium; assembly: GCA_038323615.1. Lineage (GTDB taxonomy): Bacteria > Pseudomonadota > Alphaproteobacteria > Rhodobacterales > Rhodobacteraceae > JBBKXP01. Next base: position 12,923 of record JBBQHC010000007.1, read on the forward strand.
GTCACCACACCCTCCAGCGTGTTGTTTTCGCCGATGAACTGGGCAACGAAACTGTTCTGCGGCTTTTCATACAGCTCGTCGGGCGGGGCCAATTGCTGGATCCGGCCATCGTCGAACACCGCGACCCGGTCTGACATGGTCAGCGCCTCGGTCTGGTCGTGCGTCACATAAACCACGGTAATGCCCAGCCGGTGCGCCAAATGGGTGATTTCAAACTGCAAAGTCTCGCGCAGCTGTTTGTCCAGCGCGCCCAGCGGTTCGTCCATCAACACCAGTTCGGGCTCAAACACCAGCGCCCGGGCCAATGCGACCCGCTGCTGCTGGCCACCCGACATCTGCGCCGGACGCCGACCGCCAAAGTCGCCCATCTGCACCATATCCAGCGCCCGCTTGACCTTGACCTCGCGGTCGGATTTGCCCATCCGGCGCACCTCGAGCGGAAAAGACAGATTTTCGGCGACGGTCATATGCGGAAACAGAGCGTAGTTCTGAAACACCATGCCAATGCCCCGCTTGTGCGGCGGAATGTCGTTGATCGACTTGCCGTTCAGGCGGATCGACCCGTGGGTCGCCGTTTCGAAACCCGCCAGCATCATCAGGCAGGTCGTCTTGCCCGACCCCGATGGCCCGAGCATGGTCAGAAACTCGCCCTTGGGCATCGACAGGTTAAGGTCTTTGACGACGAGGTTTTCGCCGTCATAGCTTTTCTGAACGCGTTCGAATTCAACGAACGCGCTGTCTGCGCTGGTTTGGGTCAAACCCTGGCTCCCTGAAGTCCGGCAGATTGTTCTGCACTTTTCGATTACTCACTAAAACAACACCTTCCCCGATTTGCAACCGGGTTCCGACAAACGCGCCAAAGGTTACATAAACGCAGGTCATATGGCCCGCAGAACTGGCTTTGGCAGTGAAATTGTCTGTCAAATGGGCGTTCTTGATAGAATCGGCTGGTACCGCTCGCACCGATCAGTGGCCGTTCAACAACGGCGCCGACAGCTTCACGTTCACTCAAGCGATGGACGAAGTTGCCCGCGCGCCGGATCAGACCTGCCCGTTCTGCGCCTACGCGGGGCGGTTCGCATGTTCGGGGATGATATGGTGCGGTCGGGGGGACTCGAACCCCCACTCTTGTTACAGAACAGCGACCTCAACGCTGCGCGTCTACCAATTCCGCCACGACCGCTCGTGATCGAGGGGCGTATAGACGACACAGATTGCCCTGCCAAGCGGGATTTGGCAGAGTCCGGCATCCGCAGTGGCGCGGCAAAAGGGACGACATGGTTGAGTGGATCATCAGTGACGGACCAACCGCCTATGCCGACGCTGTCGCGATGATGGAGGCGCGGGTGGATGCCATCGCGGCAGGCACCGCCGACGAGTGTATCTGGTTGCTGGAACACCCCGCCCTCTATACCGCCGGAACCAGCGCCAAACCCGCCGACCTGACCGATCCCGATCGTTTCCCTGTTTTTCAGGCCAAGCGCGGCGGCCAATATACCTATCACGGCCCCGGTCAGCGGGTCGCCTACGTCATGCTGAACGTCGCCGAACGGGGCCACGACGTGCGGTGTTTCGTGCGCGATCTGGAACGCTGGATCATCGCCACACTGGCGACGATCAATGTCACCGGGCATATCCGCGACGGGCGCGTCGGCGTCTGGGTCGAACGACCTGACAAGGCGGCGCTGGTCGATGGGGCGATGCGCGAGGACAAGATCGGCGCCATCGGCATCCGGCTGCGCAAATGGGTGTCGTTTCACGGGATCAGCATCAACGTCGATCCCGATCTGACCCATTTCGACGGGATCGTGCCCTGCGGCATCCGCGATCATGGGGTGACCTCACTGGTCGATCTGGGCCTGCCGGTCAGCATCGCCGATCTGGACCTGGCGCTGCGGGCTACTTTTGATCGTGCGATGACCGCTCGTCGTCAACACTAAAAGGTCCGGTTACATCGCCGCCTGCGCCGCGCCCATGATGGTCATGCCAGCCAATCCGTCGCCAACGGCCCGACCAGCCGGGGTTCAGCCTGCCACCCTGCGCCAATATAACCCATGTCGCGGCCCCAATCGATTATTGCCCCTTGCCCGCCAACCCACTAGAACCACCTCAACGTGTGGCGGGCCGGGATTCCCCGGCAAATCGCCCGATCACAGCCAATAAGGGGACGCCACATGGCAGACGCAGCCATCCACGGCCACGAACATCACGACACCCGCGGGTTCTTTACCCGCTGGTTTATGTCCACCAACCACAAGGACATCGGGATTCTTTACCTGTTCGTCTCCGGGTTCGTCGGCCTTTTGTCGGTCAGTTTCACCGTCTACATGCGGATGGAACTCATGTACCCCGGCGTCCAGTTTATGTGTCTGGAAGGCGCCCGATTCATCGCGCAAGCGCCGGAAAACTGCACCCCGAACGGGCACCTGTGGAACGTGCTCATCACCTATCACGGGGTGCTGATGATGTTCTTTGTGGTCATCCCGGCCCTGTTTGGCGGTTTCGGCAACTACCTTATGCCGTTGCAGATCGGCGCGCCGGACATGTCGTTCCCGCGGATGAACAATCTGTCGTTCTGGCTCTATGTCGCTGGCACCAGCCTTGGTGTCGCCTCGCTTTTGGCGCCGGGTGGCGACGGACAGTTGGGGTCCGGCGTCGGCTGGGTTCTGTATCCGCCGCTGTCGACATCCGAAGGCGGCATGTCGATGGATCTTGCGATCTTTGCGGTCCACGTGTCTGGTGCCTCGTCGATTTTGGGCGCGATCAACATGATCACCACCTTCCTGAACATGCGCGCACCGGGGATGACCCTGCACAAGGTGCCGCTGTTTTCGTGGTCGATCTTTGTCACCGCATGGTTGATTCTGTTGGCGCTGCCGGTGCTTGCTGGCGCGATTACCATGCTGCTGACCGACCGGAACTTTGGCACCACGTTCTTCCAGCCTGCGGGCGGCGGCGATCCGATCCTCTATCAGCATATTCTGTGGTTCTTCGGTCACCCCGAGGTTTACATCATCATCGTCCCGGCCTTCGGGATCATCAGCCACGTGGTCGCGACCTTCTCGCGCAAGCCGATCTTTGGCTACTTGCCGATGGTCTATGCAATGGTCGCCATTGGCGCACTGGGCTTTGTCGTCTGGGCGCACCACATGTACACGGTGGGTCTGTCGCTGACCCAGCAGTCCTATTTCATGCTGGCGACGATGGTCATCGCGGTGCCGACCGGGGTCAAGGTTTTCAGCTGGGTCGCCACGATGTGGGGCGGCTCGGTCGAGTTCAAGACGCCAATGCTCTGGGCCTTTGGCTTCATCTTCCTGTTCACCGTCGGCGGCGTGACCGGGATCGTTCTGGCGCAGGCCGGGATCGACCGGGCCTATCACGACACCTACTATGTGGTTGCTCACTTCCACTATGTGATGAGCCTGGGCGCGGTGTTCGGCATCTTCGCGGGCATCTATTTCTACCTGCCCAAGTTATCGGGCAAGATGATGCCGGAATGGGCGGGCAAGATCCACTTTTGGGCAATGTTCATCGGTGCCAACGTGACGTTCTTCCCGCAGCACTTCCTGGGTCGTCAGGGCATGCCACGCCGCTACATCGACTACCCCGAAGCGTTCGCCTACTGGAACTGGGTATCGTCGATGGGGGCCTTCCTGTCGTTCGCGTCCTTCCTGTTCTTCATCGTGGTCCTGTTCTACACCCTTTATGCAGGCAAGAAGATCACCGTGAACAACCCCTGGAACGAATACGCGGACACGCTGGAATGGACCCTGCCCTGCCCGCCGCCCGAACACACGTTCGAGCAGCTGCCAAAGCGGGAAGACTGGGACAAAGTCCACAGTCATTAAGGCGGAAATCAGAGTTGCGCAGGGCCCCGCATTGCCGGGGCCCTGTTGCATTTGCAGGCGCGTTATAGTTTCGACCACACAAAACCTCGTCGCGATTGCTTTGCGGAGGGTACGCGGGCCGGGCGTACGACGATGCCTTTCAGCAACTCCTGACCGGGATTGCTATGGCGACGCCGAGCGATAGTTCCGGGCCATCAACTCGATGAGTTCTTTCGCGGGGGCTGACCGCATTCACGGGCATACCGGCGTGAGTCCTGCTTTTGATCTGGTCACTATGGCGCACTTGGCAGAGCCGCCAAACCGGCTAGATTTCCCCCATGCCCTACGAATGGACCATCCCACCACCCGATGGCACCACTGCCAGTCTTACCCTCTGGCCCTATCGGTCGCTGCCAAAGCGGGGATTCGTCGCGTTCATCGGGATCACCGCCGCGATGGTGACTATGCCGCTGCTCGCGGTCATCGGCTCGCCGGTTCTCTGGGGTCTGCTGCCATTCATCGCTGCCGCCATCGGCGGAATCTGGTGGGCGATCCAGCGCAGCTATCGGGACGGGTCCGTGCTGGAAAAACTAACGCTTTGGCCGGACCGGATCACGCTGCTGCGCACTAACCCGCGCGGCCCCAGCCAGTCATGGGAGGCGAACCCGCACTGGGTCCGTGTCGAACTGCACCCCAAGGGCGGCCCGGTTGACCACTATCTGACCCTGACCGGCGGGCCCCGCCCGGTCGAGATTGGCGCGTTTCTAAGCGTCGATGAACGGCGCGCCCTGTACGGGGAATTGTCGGATTGCCTAAGGTGCGTCGGTTGAAACCCACCTTGCCGCCGCCGCGACGTGCCACATGGAGCCCTCCCCCCGCCCAGCGCCCCCTGTCCCGGAGTATGGTCCGCCAAAAGAAACGGCGAAAATCACGACCTTCTTTTGGCCGGAAATACTCCCCGCGGAGCGTCCTCGCTCAGCCGAAGTCGCGAAAGTCTGATAGGGCATTGTAGGATGGGTCTTGACCCATCGGCCGCCTAGAGCCGTTCAGAATTGCATGGAATCACCCGAATCGAAAATCAGGTTGGCGCAATGCCAGAGCCAGCGATTACCGATTCCGTTGTCAGCAGAACCGCTCTAGCCCAGCCGGTCCTTGACCAGCGGCCCGATCTTGCCGAAATCCATTTGCCCCGCATACTTCGCTTTCAAGGCCGCCATCACCTTGCCCATATCACGGATACTGGTCGCGCCGACCTCGGCAATTGCCGCATCAAGCGCGGCAAGGCTCTCGGCCTCACTTAGCTGGCGCGGCAAGAACTCCTCGATGATTCTGATTTCGGCCAATTCCTGCGCCGCCAGTTCCAGCCGCCCACCCTCTTCAAAGGCGCGCGCGCTTTCGTGGCGCTGTTTGACCATCCTGCCAAGGATACCCAGGATGACATCATCGGTAATGCCGTTGTCGTCGCCATCAGTCGTGCCGCGCAAGGCGATCTCGCGGTCCTTGATGGCGGCGTTGATCAGGCGCAATGTCGAAAGGCGGTCGGCGTCTTTGGCCTTCATCGCCTCTTTCAGACCGGCGCTGATCCGGGCTTGCATGTCCATTCCCAAGGGTTCCTTTGGTGGTCGCGTTGCGGGCGCCAGCCATAGCCCCTTGGCGCGGGCCTGACAACTGGCCATGACGGAACGTCAAGGCCCACTTGACCCGACACCGGACAGCCCGTAGGACCGCGCCAATCCAATCGATACCGCAGGGACATCGCCCATGCCGCACCGCGCCGCTGCAACCGCCACCGCCTGTCTGGCCCTTGCCGACGGCACCCTGTTTTATGGCAAGGGGTTTGGCGCCACCGGGCAGGCGCAGGCCGAACTTTGTTTCAACACCGCAATGACCGGCTATCAGGAAATCATGACCGATCCGTCCTACGCCGGGCAGATTGTCACCTTTACCTTTCCCCATATCGGCAACACCGGCACGACGCCCGACGACGACGAAAGCGCCGAGCCTGTCGCCGCCGGCATGGTCGTTAAATGGGATCCGACCGCGCCGAGCAACTGGCGCGCCACCAGCGATCTGACCACGTGGTTGGCCGCCAAGGGCCGGATCGGCATCGGCGGTCTGGACACCCGCCGCCTGACCCGCGCGATCCGCCAGCAGGGCGCGCCGCATGTCGCCCTGGCGCATGACCCCAACGGCAATTTCGACATCGACGCGCTGGTCAAATCCGCCCGCGCGTTCAAGGGGCTCGTCGGCCTGGATCTGGCCCGCGAGGTGACCTGCACCCAGTCCTACCGCTGGGGCGAAATGCGCTGGGCCTGGCCGCATGGGTACGCACCCCAGACGGCCCCAAAATTCAGGGTCGTGGCCATCGACTACGGGGCCAAGCGCAACATCCTGCGCTGCCTCGCCTCGGCCGGTTGCGACGTTACCGTTCTGCCCGCCAGCGCCAGCGCCGACGACGTGCTGGCCTTGAATCCCGACGGGCTGTTCCTGTCCAACGGTCCGGGCGATCCGGCAGCGACCGGGGCCTATGCCGTGCCGATGATCAAGGGTGTGCTGGACCGCTCTGCGATGCCCGTCTTTGGCATTTGTCTTGGGCATCAGATGCTGGCCCTCGCCCTTGGGGCCAAGACCATCAAGATGAACCACGGCCATCACGGCGCCAATCACCCGGTCAAGGACATCGAAACCGGTCAGGTCGAGATCACCTCGATGAACCACGGCTTTACCGTCGATAGCCAGACCCTGCCCGCCGGCGTCAAGGAAACCCATGTGTCCCTGTTTGACGGGTCCAACTGCGGTATCCGAATGGCCGACCGCCCGGTCTTTTCGGTGCAATACCACCCCGAAGCCAGCCCCGGCCCCCAAGACAGCTATTACCTGTTTGAACGCTTTGCTGCGGCAATGGCAGCACGCGCCGCCTGAATTCGGCTGCAACCTGTGGCTGCATTAATCATCTGTTAACCGCACTACCGCAAGCCTGCAAAGGTGGGACGGCAAGGGGAACGGGTACAGATGATCTTCCGGGCAATTTCCGGGGCCGGGGCGCGGCTGACGGATGCCGAGGTGCCACCTTCGGCGATCGGCCAGATCCTGTTGCGCCGGGGTCTTGTGTCGGCCCGCCGCCTGCATGACGCCGAAACCGCCGCCGCCCGGCAAGATGCGCGATTGGTGGATACGCTACGCCTTGGCCTTGCCCTGCCCGCCGCCAAACTGGCCGAGGCCGAGGCGGAACTGGCCGGCAGCGCCTTGATCGACCCGGTACAATTTCCCCCCGATCAACGCCTGTTTGCCACCTGCGGACCCGCCTTGTGTCTGCGTCACGGCCTGTTGCCGTGGCGCCGGGTGGGTGGGGCGACCGTAATATTGACCAGCCGCCCCGACCAGTTCGCCCGCCACCGCGATAGCCTGAGCGTTCTGCTGGGACCGATCCGCATGGCCGTCGCCCGCGAAGACCGGATCCACACCGCGCTGCAACGCAGCTGTGGCCCCGCGCTGGCCCGCGCCGCCGAGGCCCGCGTTGCCGATGCCGAAAGCTGCCGGGGCTGGAATCATCGCACCGCGCAAATGCGTGCCCTGACCGCTCTGGCCGTCATCGCCGCGCTGTTGATCGTCGCCCCGGTCGTCACCCTTGCCCTTGTCACCGCATGGGCCGTGCTGACGCTGGTCCTGAGCACCGCGTTAAAGGTCGCGGCAACGGTCATCCATCTGCGCAGCCCTGCCGCGCCCGCATTAGCCGCCAACCCAGTTCCGGCGCGGTTGCCGGTGGTGTCCATTCTGGTGCCGCTGTTTCGTGAACGCGCCATCGCGTCGCATCTTTTGGCCCGGCTGTCGGCGATCGACTATCCGCACGAACTGCTCGACGTCTGTCTGGTGCTCGAAGCCGACGACCTGACCACCCGCGCCGCATTGGACGAAACCAATCTGCCACGTTGGATGCGGGCGATCACGGTGCCGCAGGGCATTCTTAAAACCAAACCGCGCGCGTTGAACTACGCGCTCGATTTCGCCCGCGGATCAATCGTCGGGGTCTATGACGCCGAAGACGCCCCCGACCCGGCCCAAATCCGCGCCGTGGTCGCCCGGTTCGCGCAGGTCGGTCCCGATGTCGCCTGCCTGCAAGGGATTCTTGATTTCTACAACGCCGAAAGCAACTGGCTGGCCCGCTGTTTCACCATCGAATACGCCACCTGGTTCCGCATCGTCCTGCCGGGGCTGGAAAAACTTGGGCTGGTGTTGCCCTTGGGCGGGACCACCCTGTTCTTCCGCCGCGACGTGTTGGAAACTTTGGGCGGTTGGGATGCCCACAACGTCACCGAAGACGCCGATCTGGGCCTCCGTCTGGCCCGCCACGGCTATCGCACGGAAATGATCCAGACCGTGACCGATGAGGAGGCCAACGCCCGTCTGTGGCCCTGGGTCAAGCAACGCTCGCGCTGGCTCAAGGGTTACGCGATCACTTACGGCGTCCATATGCGCGATCCGGCGCGGTTGTGGCGCGAATTGGGCGCATGGCGGTTTTTCGGGGTGCAACTGCTGTTTCTGGGCACCCTCAGCCAGTTTGCCTTGGCACCCCTGCTGTGGTCGTTCTGGCTTTTGCCATTGGGGTTCGGGCACCCGCTGACCGGGCTGCTGCCGTGGTGGATGTTCGTCCTGCTGGGGAGCATCTTTTTGTTGTCCGAAGTCGTCAACATCGCGGTTTCCGCCATCGCCGTAACCAAGGCGGGCAAGCCACGCCTGATCAAATGGACGTTGACGCTGCACCTCTATTTCCCGCTGGCCGCCATCGCGTCCTACAAGGGCCTGTGGGAGCTGACCCGGCGACCATTCTACTGGGACAAGACCGCTCACGGCATTTTCGCCCCGACCGCTAATCGCCCCGCTGCACCGCTGCTGCGTCCAGTTTCAGGCGGGTGACATAGGCCTTGGAAATATGCGCCCGCAGCGCCTTTTCCGCTGCCTCGCCATCGCCGGCCTCGATCGCTGTCACGATCAACGCGTGTTCGTTCAGGGCGTCCGCCCCGCGCCCCTCCACCGCCAGCGATGTCGTCGCCAGCAGGGCCATCGACCGATGCACAAGGTCCAGCTGCTGGACCAGAAACCGGTTGTGGCTGGCCAGATGGATCTGCTTGTGAAACCGCCGGTTGGCCCGCGACAGCGCCGCCGGATCGGCGATCAAAGCACGGTCGGCCTCCATCATGTCGCGCAGCACGCCGACCTCTTCGGGGGTGGCGTGGCGGGCGGCCAGTCGGGCGGCGAGACCTTCGAGTTCGCCGCGTACGACATACAGCTCGGCCATCTGGGTATGATCCAGCGATGCGACGATCAGCGACCGACCATCGCGGGTCAATAACGATTGCGTTTCCAGCCGTTGCAACGCCTCGCGGATCGGGGTGCGCGATACGCCAAACCGTTCCGCCAGATCGCTTTCAACCAGCCGGTCACCGGGTTTGTACAGGTGGCTGTCGATCGCGGCGAGGATCAGGGCATAGGCGTCTTTCTGGCCGGGTTTGGGGTCTTGCATCGCGCCTCGCTGGTCTGTCAGTCCGACCTTGCCCCGCGGGCCGCGCGCAATCAAGCCATCGGCGTTGCACAAGCCATGCGCGCCACCTAGGTTGCGCCGCATGGTTGCCGCATCCTTCCGCCATGTCCGTGCCTGGGTCTTTGACCTCGACAACACGCTTTACCATCCCTCTGCCCGGCTGTTCGATCAGATCGAGGTGCGGATGACCGACTATGTGCGATCGGTTCTGGGGGTGTCAGTGGCCGAAGCGAGCCATCTGCGCGATCTTTACTGGCGTCGCCACGGCACCACCCTTGCCGGGTTGATGCAGGAACACGGGATCGACCCGGCCCCTTATCTGGTTGCCGTCCACGACATCGACATGGCCCACCTGACGCCCGATCCGGTCCTTGCCGCAGCAATCCGTGCGCTGCCCGGACGGCGGATCGTCTATACCAACGGGTCCAAACCCTATGCCCGCCGGGTGCTGGCGGCGCGGGGCCTGACGGGGGTATTCGATGCGGTTTACGGCGTCGAACACGCCGGGTTCCGCCCGAAACCCGAACAGGCGGCGTTCGAGGCGGTCTTTGCGCTGGACGGCATGGAACCCGATCAGGGCGCGATGTTCGAGGACGACCCGCGCAACCTTGCCGCGCCACATGCCTTGGGGATGCGCACCGTGCTGGTCGGCGATGCGCCCGAACCGGCCGGACATATCCACCACCACACCGATGATCTGACGGCCTTCTTGTCGCAGTTGATCTGACGGGGGTTTTCCGGCCCCGCCGCCGGGCCTATGTCAATGGGATGGAACGCACGAAAACCGACATTCTGATTGCAGGCGGCGGTATTGCCGGATTGACGGCGGCGGCAGCATTTGGTGCGGCAGGGTTCGACGTGATCTGCGTCGATCCCGCGCCGCCAGTGACCGACGCAGCGGCGGAAGGGGCAGATCTGCGCACGACTGCGTTTCTGCAGCCGGCCCGCGATTTTCTGGCAACTGCCGGGTTGTGGGACAGGCTCGCCCCGCACGCCACCCCGCTTCAGGTCATGCGGATCGTCGATGCCGGAGTGCAGCCGCCGGTTAGCCGCGATTTCGACGCTGCCGACATTTCCGGCGATCCATTTGGCTGGAACCTGCCGAACTGGTTGTTGCGGCGCGAAATGGTGGGGCGGCTGGCGGCGCTGGAAAACGTCGATTTCCGCCCCGGCATCGGGTTTGCCGGAATGCTGACGCGGGCCACCGGGGCCCTGGTCAGCCTGACCGACGGCACGCAGGTGCAGGCCCGGTTGGTCATCGGCGCAGACGGCCGCGACAGCGCGGTGCGCCGCGCCGCCGGGATCGGCGTCACGACCACCCGCAGCGGACAAAAGGCCCTGTCCTTTGCCGTCACCCATGCCATGCCGCACGACAACATCTCGACCGAGGTTCACGCGGCAGGCGGCCCGTTCACCTTGGTCCCCCTGCCCGACCATGCCGGAAAACCATGCTCCTCTGTCGTCTGGATGGACCACGGCCCCGGCACACTGGCACACGCGGCCTTGCCCGAGGTCGATTTCAATGCTGCAATCACCGCCCGGTCAGCCGATGTGATGGGCGATTTGACGCTGGCCAGCCGACGCCAGACTTGGCCGATCATCGCCCAGATCGCCGAACGGATGGCGGGCGAACGGGTGGCGCTGGTGGCCGAGGCTGCGCATGTCGTGCCGCCGATCGGGGCGCAGGGGTTGAATATGTCGCTGGCTGACCTTGCCTGTCTGCTGGATCTGGCCAAGGCAAACAGCGCCGAAGTCGGCAATCGGAAAATGCTCGACACCTACCAGCGCCGCCGCCACCCTGACATCCGTCTGCGCGTTGCCGGGGTGAACGCGCTGAACCGCGCCTCGATGGCCGGACACCCGCTGGCGCATGACCTGCGGGCACTGGGGGTCAAAGCCTTGCACGACATTGCCCCGATCCGCCGGGGGCTGATGAAACTGGGGCTGGGGGCGGCCTAAAGCACCTTGTCAATTACGCCCTTCAACCGCGCCAGCGTGCCGTCCACATCATAGAGTTTGTCCAGCCCGAATAACCCCAGCCGGAAGGTCCGGAAATCACCGGGTTCGTCGCATTGCAGCGGCACCCCGGCAGCAATCTGCATGCCTTCGGCGGCAAATTTCTTGCCGTTCTGGACATCGGGATCGTCGGTATAACTGACGACGACGCCGGGAGCGCCAAAACCGGGGGCGGCCACCGACTGCACGCTTTTTGCCGCCAGCATGGCCCGCACACCGTCGCCCAGCGCCCATTGCGCTGTCTTCAACCGGTCCAGCCCGTAGCGGCGGGTTTCCTGCATTGTATCGCGAAAGACCCGCAAGCCGTCCGTCGGCATCGTGGCGTGATAGGCATGACCACCGCCCTCGTAGGCGGCCATGATCGACGCCCATTTCGCCAGATCGAGCGCGAAACTGTCCGACGTCGTCGCGTCCATCCGCGCCTTCGCCCGGTCCGACAACATCACCAGCCCCGCGCCGGGGGTCGCCGACCAGCCCTTTTGCGGGGCCGAGATCAGCACGTCGACCCCGGTCTCGGCCATATCAACCCAGACGCAGCCGGACGCGATGGAGTCCAGCATCAGCAGCGCCCCGACCGCATGTGCCGCCTTGGCCAGCGCCGTGATGTAATCGTCCGGCAGGATGATCCCGGCGCTGGTTTCCACATGCGGTGCAAAGACCACATCGGGCCGGGCCTCGCGGATCGCCGCCGTCACCTCGTCAATCGGCGCCGGGGCAAAGGGTGCACGGGTATCGTTGCCGGTCTGGCGGGCCTTGAACACGGTTGTCTGCGCGGCGAACTTGCCGGCGTCGAAAATCTGGCTCCAGCGATAGGAAAACCAGCCGTTGCGCACGATCATCGCATGCGCACCGGCGCCAAACTGGCGCGCCACGGCCTCCATCGCATAGGTGCCGCCGCCGGGGACCAATGCGACATGATCGGCGCGGTAGACCTCTTTCAACATCACCGAAATGTCGCGCATGACCTGCTGAAAGGCCTGGCTCATGTGGTTCAGGCTGCGGTCGGTAAAGACGACCGAAAATTCCATCAGGCCATCGGGATCGACGGGGTGGTGCGGTGCGTTCATGGCGATCTCTCCGGTTAAGCTGTCCCGACAGGCGTAGAACGCCGCCGCGCAAAACGCAAACCCCGCGCACCCCCGTTGCATCACCCGACAAAACCGCTAAAAAGCCGCGACTGCCGTGACGGCACCGGATTATTGACACTTAGGGAGGGACGGCCATGCGCGTCTACTATGATCGTGACTGCGATGTGAACCTTATCAAGGACAAAAAGGTCGCCATCCTTGGCTATGGCTCGCAAGGCCACGCCCATGCGTTGAACCTGCGTGACTCAGGCGCGAAAAACCTCGTCGTGGCCCTGCGCGAAGGCTCGCCCAGCGCCAAAAAGGCCGAAGCCGAGGGCCTCAAGGTCATGGGCATTGCCGAGGCGGCGAAATGGGCCGATCTGATCATGTTCACCATGCCCGATGAATTGCAGGCCGAAACCTACAAGAAATACGTCCACGACAATATCCGCGACGGCGCCGCGATGGCATTCGCCCACGGCCTGAACATCCATTTCGGCCTGATCGAACCCAAACCCGGCGTCGATATCATCATGATGGCCCCCAAAGGCCCCGGCCATACGGTCCGCAGTGAATACGTCAAGGGCGGCGGCGTTCCTTGCCTTGTCGCGGTGCATCAGGATGCGTCGGGCAAGGCGATGGAGCTTGGCCTGTCCTACTGTTCGGCCATCGGTGGCGGGCGGTCCGGCATCATCGAAACCAATTTCCGGCAGGAATGCGAAACCGACCTGTTCGGCGAACAGGCTGTCCTGTGCGGCGGTCTGGTCGAATTGATCCGGATGGGATTCGAAACGCTGGTCGAGGCCGGGTATGAACCCGAAATGGCCTATTTCGAGTGTCTGCACGAGGTCAAGCTGATCGTCGATCTGATCTATGAAGGCGGCATCGCCAACATGAACTATTCGATCTCTAACACTGCCGAATACGGCGAATACGTCAGCGGCCCGCGCATCCTGCCCTATGACGAGACCAAGGCCCGGATGAAGGCGGTGTTGAAAGACATCCAGTCGGGCAAATTCGTGCGCGATTTCATGCCGGAAAACGCCGTTGGCCAACCGTCGGTCAAGGCGACCCGGCGGTTGAACGACGAACATCAGATCGAACAGGTCGGGGAAAAACTGCGGGCGATGATGCCGTGGATTTCCAAGGGCAAGATGGTGGACCGGGCGAAAAACTAAGGGTGCGCCCGATCAACGATTTGTCGGATGCCCAAATCGAGAACGAGTTGGGCAATTACGAACGACATGTCGCGGGGGACAAATCGCTCACGACGGAACAAGAAAAGCGGCACTTTGCCCTTCTGGAAGCCAGCGCGAAACGCGCTGGCTTCGATTTTGATGTCTCCTTGGCATTTTTAAGCCGTATCGGGCGCAACCGAACCTTCACATCTTATGGCGATCTGGCGGCGGCGAACGGACTTGAGTGGCAGCAAGCACGGCGACCGATGAACCATCACCTCTGGGATCTGGTTCGGTATTCGAACGAGCGTTGGAGGTTCATGATAAGCGCGATCCTTGTCGACAAACCAAACGTCGCGACGGGCATAATGAACAGCGACACACTGGCCGGCTTTTGCAAGGCGGCGGACTCTCTCGGATACCGGATTGGCGACCCGCAGGGTTTTCTGAAAGATCGGCAAGAGAAGACCTTCCGACACTTTTCGACCGGTTAGTACATGACCAGCCAACCCACCACCGCCAACTGGGCGTCGATCTTCGCCTTGGGACTGATCTGGGGCGGGACGTTCATGACGGTGTCCATCGCGCTTGAGGGATACGGGCCGATCACCGTCGCCTGTGCCCGCACGACCCTCGGCGCACTGGCCCTGCTAGCCCTGATGATCACTTTGCGCCGCCCATTGCCCAGCCGCCAAGCACTGCCGCATCTGTTGGCGATCGGGTTGCTGAACACCGCGCTGCCGTTTTCGCTGCTCAGTTGGGGCCAGCAATATGTTCCGTCCGCCTTTGCGGGTATTTCGATGGCCGCGCTGCCGTTGTTCGTGTTGCCGCTGGCACACCTATTCGCAAACGAACGGATGACGGCGCGGCGCAGCATCGGCGTCGTCATCGGATTCATCGGGGCGCTGGTCCTGATCGGCCCCGGTGTGTTGCGGATCGGGTCAGGCATGGAACCGCTGGGCCAACTGGCCTGCATCGGCGCAACCATATCCTATGCCATCTCATCCATCCTGACCCGCCGCTGCCCGCCTATCGACAGCGTCACCTTGGCCGCTTTCGCGCTGGTTGTCGGCGCGGGCCTGCTGATCCCGGCGATGCTGATGATCGAAGGGGTTCCGACATGGGCGGGCAACCGCAGCGGCGTCGCGATCTTGTTCCTGGGCTTTGTTCCCACCGCCTTTGCGGCGTTGCTGCGGGTCACGGTGATCCGCAGTGCCGGGGCGGTGTTCATGACGCTGGTCAACTATCAGGTGCCGCTGTGGTCGGTGCTGTTCGGGGTCTGGATTCTGGCCGAAAATCTGCCGGGGCGGTTTTTTGCCGCCCTCGCCCTGATCCTGTGCGGGCTGGCGGTCAGTCAATGGGGCGCCTTGCGGCGGCTGTTCGGGCGCGGTTAACGCGTTTTGCGTTTTATGTGAGTCAACAAAGATCAGATTTCGCCCAATCCTGGGGCGAAGTCTGATTCAGCTTAAATGCAAAACTCTTTAGACTGCTACCGCCGCCTCGACCTCGGCCACGATCCCGTTGACGACCTGCGCCAAAAGCCCCGAATCCTCGCATTCGGCCATCACCCGGACCAGCGGTTCGGTCCCGGATTTGCGGATCAGCAACCGGCCTTTGCCGGTCAACTGGCCTTCGGCGGCGGTGATCGCCGCCATGACAGTCGCTGCTGACAGCGGGTCTTGTCCTGCGGCATAGCGGACGTTTTTCAGCATCTGCGGCACCCGCTCGAAGCTCTGGCTCAGCGCACTGGCGGGTTGCCCGGTTTCGACCATTGCCGCCAGAAACTGCAACCCGGCCAACAGCCCGTCGCCGGTCGTGGCAAAATCGGTCATCACGATATGGCCCGACTGTTCGCCGCCAAGGTTCCAACCGCCCCGGCGCATCGCCTCAACCACGTATCGGTCGCCGACAGCGGTGCGCTCGAGGTGCAGACCGCGGGCGTCGAGAAACCGTTCGAGCCCCAGATTGGACATCACGGTGGCGACCAGCGTGCCGCCCTGAAGCCGCCCCTGCGCCGCCCACCGCGCCGCCATCAGCGCCATGATCTGATCGCCGTCGGCGACGTTGCCGTTTTCGTCGATGATCATCACCCGGTCGGCGTCGCCGTCCAGACAGATGCCGACATCGGCACCGTGCGTCACGATGGTTTCGGCGGCGGTGCGGGTGTACGTCGATCCGCAGCGTTCGTTGATGTTATAGCCGTTCGGCGTTACCCCGACCGGGATCACTTCGGCCCCCAATTCCCACAACACCTCGGGGGCGACCTTGTAGGCGGCCCCGTTGGCACAGTCGATCACCACCTTGAGACCGTCCAGCCGCATGCCATGCGGAAACGTCGATTTGAGCCGTTCAGCATAGCGGAACCGGCCATCGTCAATCCGTTTGGCACGTCCGATGTTATTGGCTTGCACCGGGTCCCCGTCGCTGGCGACCAGCATTTCGATCTCGGCCTCGGCAGCGTCGGACAATTTGAACCCGTCGGGGCCGAAAAACTTGATCCCGTTGTCGTGGTGCGGGTTGTGGCTGGCCGAAATCATAATGCCCAGATCGGCCCGCATCGATGTGGTCAAAAGCCCCACCGCCGGGGTCGGCACCGGTCCCAGCAGCAGCACGTTCATGCCGGTGCTGGTCAGCCCTGCCGTCAGCGCATTTTCGAACATATAGCCCGACAGGCGGGTGTCCTTGCCGATGACGACCCGGTGCCCGTTCGACCCGTCGTTGCGGAAATACCGCCCGGCCGCCGCCCCAATCTTAAGCGCCATGTCGGCCGTCATCGGATAAATATTGGCAGTGCCGCGCACCCCGTCGGTGCCGAACAGTTCAGGTGCCATGATCGTCTGTCCCACTCAATGCCAGATGCAGGCTCAGTGCCTGACTTGTTTCCTTTGTATCATGAACACGCAATATCTGCACGCCGTGTGCGGCCCCGTACAAGGCCACCGCCAGCGATCCGGCCAGCCGGTCCGCCGCATGATCGACCCCGCTGATCGTGCCGATGAACCGCTTGCGCGAGGCCCCCAGCAAAATCGCATGGCCAAGCCCATGATAAAGCGCGATTTGGCGAAGTAACGTCACATTGTGTTGCAACGTCTTACCGAACCCGATGCCAGGGTCGACGATAATATTCTTCGGGTCGATCCCGGCGGAAATGGCGGCGGCTATCCGCCCTTCAAGGTGATCATAGACGTCCAGCAGGACATCGGCGTAGGTCGCGTGGGCCTGCATCGTGGCGGGGTCGGCGACCGAATGCATCAGGCACACAGGCACCCCGGCTTCGGCGACAACGCCTGCCATGTCGGGATCGTAACGCAGGGCGGTCACGTCGTTGACCATATCCGCACCCGCCGCCAGCCCGGCGCGGGCGACGGCGGCCTTGCGGGTGTCGATCGAGATCGGCGTCGTGATGCCAGCGTCACGGATCGCCCGGATCACCGGCACAGTGCGGGCGATTTCATCCGGCACGGACACCTCTTGCGCCCCCGGTCGGGTGCTTTCGCCGCCGATGTCCAGAATATCGGCCTGCATCGCGCGGGCGCGGGCCACCGCCGCCTGCACCGATGGCAATTCGCCGCCATCGGAAAAGCTGTCAGGCGTGACGTTGAGGATACCCATGATCCGCGGCCGATCAAGGGTCAGGCCGCACAGGTTCGGCCGCAGCGTCGTCAGGATCGCCTGCCGATCGGCGGGCAGATCGGACAGCGGGGTTTCGACCCAAGGTGTGTCGCGGGTGCGGCATGAAACCGCGCCTACGCCGACATGACGACTGCCGGCCAAAGCGGCAACAGCAGGTTGGTCCCGGCGGCGCGGCAGCGCCATGTCATAGGTGGTCACAGCGGTTCGCCAAGGGCCAGCGCCCGCACCGGCACGTCGGCAATTGGCGCATCGGCCCCGATCACCAACAATTCCGCAGCCTGCATTTGTCCGGCGAACCATGCCGCCAATGCGAGCGCATCACTTGGCCCGGCGGCCGGACCATCGACCGCATCCAGCACGATCTTGGACGGAGCCCAGACGCATATCTGGCCGTTTTTCATTGCCCAGTCGAGTTCGGTGCGCGTCGCCACGACCTTGCAGCGGCGGTCGCGGGCGGCCAACACCCAGGCGTTCTGTTCGATGGCCAGCAGGTCGATCCGGCGTTGCGTCATCGCGTGGCCGGTCTGGGCCACCGCCAGCGGGCCAGCGCCGACACATAGGATCAGCGGGGCCGCCTGACCGGCCAGTGCATCGATTCGCGCGGTCAACCCGGTATCGGTCATCGCGGCGTTTGACAGAAACACCACGCGCGGATGCGGCACCTGCACGTGATCCTGACCTTTGCGGGCGACCTCGCCCTTGGCGCGGACAATCTCGACGCCCAGCGAAAACGGCCCGCGATCCAGCTTTTCGATCCGCACGAATACACGCAAGGCCTGGGGTTCACGCAAAATCCGCTCGGCGACGCGGGCAGCGAGGGTTTCCAAAAGGTTGATCCGCTCAGCGTGCAGCTCCGCCGCAATCGCCTCGGTCACCCGGTCATAGGACAGGATACGGTCAACGTCGTCGTCAATTTCTCCAACCAGCGGAGCCACTTCGACGACGATGTTAAAGCGAACGCGTTGCAGATTTCCGCGTTCGGCCTGAAACGCACCGATCTCGACCTCGACGATATAATCGCGCAGGGAGATTCGGTCGCAGGGGTGATCGGCGCTGGCCTCGGCGCGTTCGCTGGGGTGGGCAAAGGCAAGGCGGATTTCGTCGCTCATAAGACTGGTCTTTCGGCAAGCATTGCCGCCGTCCTACAACCCCCGCCCCAGCGGGGCAAGCGAGCGTCAGGCCCGATAGAAGTAGTGCGCCCCGATCGAGGCTGTGCGGTCGAACCGCCGCGCCCATGACGGATTGACGCCACGGGTATGGTAATAGGTCGCGCCGTTGGTCAAATCGCGCGGTGCGCCGTCCAGCAGCAGGCGGGCGACTTTGCCGACCCGCCGCCAGGCTGCCAGCTCATGGATCGCGTCCGAATTGCCATCGCAGGTATAGGTGAACTGGCACTGATAGCGTTGCCCGGTACCTTGATTGACGACAGCGCAGACCGAGCCGGGGAATTTGCCGCTGTCAACGCGGTTCAGGACCACCTCGCCCACTGCGAACAGGCCACGGATATTTTCGCCGCGGGCCTCGAAATACAGCGCCTCGGCCAGACATTCCCAATCGGCTCCACCGCTGGCGGGGGGGACACTGGCCAGATAAGCGGGATCATAGCTGATTGCGCCGGTGCGGGTCTGGATATTGCGGGTTTGGGCGGGCGGCGGGGCCGTCAATGCGGCCAATTGTGCAGACGGAACGACCGCGAGGGCGCGACGTTCCTGCCCCAAAAGGGCACCCAGACGGGCAGCCAGAACATCCTGGGCAACAACCCCGCCAGCAGGCGCCGCCATGACAAAAGCCACCACCAGCGCACGCAAACCACGACCGCCCCAAATATTCCGCATTGCCCCGACCCATCACGTCACACGGTCAGCCCCGTGCAGGCACCGACCACGTATGACGAAAAATCACGCAGGTCCACCCTTGCACCCAGCCCCCGACGGAACCGTCACCACTGCGTTGCCATTTTCGAAACAATAATACTTTTCATAGTGGTAGAGCGCAAAGCTCACACAATATCTGCGCCCACAAGACGGTCTTGAATCGCAAGTTGGGCGGCGGAAAGTCGCGCAACAGGAACACGGAAGGGTGAGCACGAGACATAGTCGAACCCCTGTTCACGACAAAACTGGATCGCTTCGCGGCTGCCGCCATGCTCGCCACAGATCGAAATGACAACCTCCGGGTTGCCAATCCGGCCCCGGCTCGCCCCGATCGCGAGCAGCTCGCCCACACCTTCGATGTCCAGCGTGTGAAACGGGTCTTCTTCATAAACGTGGGCCTGCACATAGGCCGACATGAACCGCCCCGCATCATCGCGCGACAACCCATAGGTCATCTGGGTAAGGTCATTTGTGCCGAACGACAGGAACGCGACCTGCCCGGCAATATCGGCGGCCCGTAACGCGGCACGGGGGGTTTCGACCATGACGCCCAACCGAAACGTGAAATCGACCCCGGTTTCGGCCCTGACCGCCGTCGCCACTGTATCGATACGACTGCGGACCAACTCGACCTCTCGCATCGCGCTGACGAGCGGGATCATGATTTCGGGAACCACAGGATCACCGGAACGGCTGGCCTCGACCGTCGCTTCGAATATGGCGCGGGCCTGCATGTCGTAAATCTCGGGCACGGTGATGCCCAGACGGACCCCGCGCATCCCCAACATCGGGTTATATTCGCTAAGCGCCTCGACCCGCGCCGTCACATCGGCCACAGGCAAATCCAGCTGTTCAGCCAGGTCGCGCAAGCCCTGTTTGTCGGTTGGCAGGAATTCATGCAGTGGCGGGTCGAACAGCCTGATACACACCGGCTGCCCCTGCATGATGCCGAACAGGGCGGCAAAATCAGCGCGCTGCATCGGCAGCAGCCGATCCAGCACCACCCGGCGGTCTTCGGCGCTTTCGGCAAAGATCATCTCGCGCATGACGTTCAGACGGTCGCCCTCAAAGAACATATGTTCGGTGCGGCAAAGCCCGATGCCCTGTGCTGCGAAATGCCGCGCCGTCTGGGCCTCGGCAGGGGTGTCAGCATTGGCGCGGACGCCGATATCGCGAAATTCGTCCGCCCAGGTCAGCAGCGTCTGAAAGGCGCTGTCCAATGCGGCCTCGAGCATCGGCGGTTCGCCCAGCAAAATGTCCCCTGACGTGCCGTCAACCGTGATCACCGTGCCCTCGGAAAACTTGCGCCCGTCGGCGCCGACGATCACCCGTGCCTTGCGGTCGATCACCAGATCCGACGCGCCGACGACACAGGGCAAACCCAGCCCCCGCCCGATCACCGCCGCATGGCTGGTGATCCCGCCACGTATCGTCAACACGGCCTGCGCCGCGTGCATGCCCCGAATATCCTCGGGCGAGGTTTCGCGGCGCACCAGCACACAAGGCTGGCCCCGCGCGGCATGGGCCTGCGCATCGTCTGCAGTGAACACGATCTTCCCGGATGCCGCGCCGGGGCTGGCAGCGATGCCGCGCACGATTCGGTCGCGCGATGCCGTCGGATCGACCTGCCGGTGCAGCATTTCCGACAGCGCCGATGGTTGCACCCGCATCACCGCCTCGTCGTGGCCAATGACGCCATCGGTTGCCAAAGCCACCGCAATGCGCACCGCCGCCTGACTTGACCGATGCACCAGAACCCCGTCCAGAATCCGCAACGCCCCGTTTTCAATGGTGAATTCGATCTGCATTTCTTCGCGCAACCGGGTCCGGATCTGCCCGCCATAGCCAATCAGCGCCTTGAACGCGGCCGGGCACAATTCTTCCAGCGACGCGCCACGTATGTCGCGGGTCAGATAGATCACGCCCTTGTCCGCCGTCAGCGCCTCGCGCCCCTGCGACTGGCTCAGAAACCGCCCGGTGATCTGCGGCAGGCCGGTCTGCGGATCGACGAACTGGATCACCCCCGACCCGCTGACCCCCTTGCCGACACCCAGCGCCATCGCCTGCACCACCAACCCAAGGCCGGCATCAACCGGCGCCCCCTTGGCCTCGCGCAAAAGCCGCGCCGTCGTGCCGTCCCAGGCCCGCGCCATCGACCGCAACACCTCGGCCAGTTGCACGCCGGGATCCTGCGGAAATGCCTCGTCGGTTTCGTCCTCGTAAGCCGCCAGCATCTTGGCCAGTGCCGCCGCGTCGGGAATGTCGGGAAGGAAAAACGCATCCGGGTCGGCGCGCGCGACCTGCACCGCGAACGACTGGATGAACCGCAGATACAGCGCCGTCGCCGTCCGTTCGCCCAATGCGCCGCACATTGCCGCGTGGCGGACGTCATTCATTCCGATGTTCAATATCGCACCGGGGCCGCCCCAATCGGGGCCTTCGCTGCTGGGGCGCACAGACAACAGCGGGTCAGGTCCGAACGGCGCCAGCAGCGCCGCCATGTTGGGCAAACTGCCGTGGGCAATGGCCCTGACGGCGGCGAACGACATCGCGACGGTGGTCGGCACCGGCATTTCGAGGCGCACCAACCGCTGCAGACACTTTGCCCGACCGCCGTGAATGGCGGAGGACATCGGGGCTGCCGGGGTGATCAGCGTCACCGCTTCGAATCCGGGTTCTTTCTGCACTGCGGCAATCCTTGTGTTGCCTGCAACATAGGCGTTACGTCGCATCCGGCAAGGAAAAGATACAGTTTATCAGCCTTCGATCCGGGTCAGATCGGCGACCGACAGGCAAATGCTGCGAATGCGAGACAACAGGTTGAGGCGGTTGCGGCGCAGGACTTCGCTGTCGGCATTGACCTGCACATCGGTGAAAAACGCGTCGATCGGGGCGCGGAGTTTGGCCATCGCTGACATGGCGGCGGCGAAATCTTCCTGTGCCATCGCGGGGCCGATGGTCTTGTCGGCGGTATCGAGCGCCGCGAACAGCGCCTTTTCGGCGTCGCCTTCGGCAAATTTCACGTCCGCGCCATAGGAATACTCGACGCCGTCCTTGGCCTCGGCCTGGGTCAGGATGTTGTTGGCGCGTTTGAAGCCTTGCAACAGGTTCTCGCCATCGTCGGTCTTGAGGAACGCCGCCAGCGCCTCGGCCCGTTTGACCAGCAGCGTCAGGTCGTCATTGCCCGGCATCGCGATGCAGGCGTCGATGACATCGTGGCGGATGCCCTGATCCTTGAGGAACACCTTGAGGCGGTCATGGAAGAAGGCGAGGAGGTCAGTGGCTATAGAACTCAGTTGCGGGCCATAAAAGTCACGAGCGAATTGCAAGTTATCCGCTTCGCCGCTGTAGGCTCTGACCGTACCCTCGAAACGTTCGCGTGTTTCATCGACAATATTGTCTGGAACACTGGCCATTGTTAGTTCGCTGATGCTGTCGGCTGTTCGTGTTTTTTCGGCATAATATAGTGCAAAAAGGAAAGTTGCGGCCCCAAGTTCGGCGAAGTTGGACAAGTTAATCCGCACCCCATTACCCAACACCAACCGAATAACCCCCAGCGCCGCCCGCCTTAACGCAAACGGATCCTTGCTCCCCGTCGGTTTCTCGTCGATCGCCCAGAACCCGGTCAGCGTATCAATCTTGTCGGCCAGCGCCACGGCCACGGATAGGGGCGCTGTCGGCACCGCATCGTCCGGGCCTTTGGGTGCCCAATGGTCGCGGGCGGCCTCGGCCACGGCGTCGGGCAGTCCGGCGGCGCGGGCGTAATACATCCCCATCAGCCCCTGCAATTCGGGGAATTCGCCGACCATCTGGCTTTGAAGATCGGCCTTGGCGACGCGGGCCGCCTGTTCGGCCAGATCAGGATCGGCCCCAACCAACGGCGCGATTTCACGGGCCAGTGCGGCGATCCGTTCCACCCGGTCGAACTGCGACCCGAGTTTGTTGTGGAACGTGACGGCCTTGAGCCCCTCGATCCACGGCCCCATCCCTGCCTTGGCCACCCGCAGGTCGTTGTCAAAGAAAAACCGCGCATCCGACAGCCGCGCCGCCAGCACCTTCTGGTTGCCCGCCAGAATCGTCGCGCCCTGATCCGCCGCCGCGATATTGGCGACTGTCACAAATCGCACAATCTGGCCCGATTTCGGCTCGCGGACGCTGAAAAACTTTTGATGTTCACGCATCGAGGTCTGCAAGACCTCGGGCGGCAGCCCCAGAAAATCCGCACCGATCTTGCCCAGCAACACCACCGGCCATTCGACCAGTCCCGCCACCTCGGCCAGCAACGCCTTGTCCTCGACCACCTCAAGACCCAAGGCAAACGCCTGATTGGTCGCGTCATGCCAGATCGCATTGGCGCGTTCGTCGGCCCGCAGAACAACCCGCGACTGCTTGAGCTTTGCCTCGTAATCTGCGAACCCGCTTACAGAAAATGCGTCACCGCCCATGAACCGATGGCCGCGCGTCGCATCGCCGGCGACGATCCCGTCCACGGTCAGCGGCACAACGGTCGCGCCAGCCTCGTCACTCAGCAGACAGATGATCGACTGCAACGGACGCACCCAGCGCAAACTGCCGCCGCCCCAGCGCATCGATTTCGGCCAGGGAAAATTGCGGATCGTGCGCTCCAGAACTTCGGCCAGAATCTCGGCGGCCTGGCGTCCGGGTCGTTCCAGAACGGCAAAATAAACCTGCCCCTTCTTGTCGTCGCGCACCTCAAGCTGATCGCGGCTCAGCCCGGTCGAGCGCAAGAACCCCGCGACCGCCTGATCGGGTGCAGACACCGCAGGCCCTTTGCGTTCCTCGCGCACCGCACGACTGGCCGCGGACAGCCCATCGACCGACAGCGTCAACCGCCGCGGAGTCGAAAATGCCGCAGCGCCGCCATAGGTCAACCCGGCCTCGACCAACCCGTCGGTCATCAGGCGGCGCAGATCTTCCACCGCGCGGGCCTGCATCCGGGCCGGGATTTCTTCGGAAAACAGTTCGATCAGCAGGTCCGTCATTGCGAGGCTTCCGGCAGCGGCGGGCAGCCTTCGGGGACCGGGTTGCCGTCGAAAACCTCGGCGCCGCAGGGGTTGATCTGGTGCCATTCATAGCCACGCCCGTCCGGGAAAATCGCCGCAACCCGGTCGAACCCATAGTGGATGTCTTTTTGCGCCAGAAACGCCACCGCCTCGCCGGATTCCAGTGCGTCGCCAATCTTTTGGGCGTCGAAACAGTCAAACCACGTCGGCGTGGTCAGCGGCACCGCCTCGTCGTAGATCACATAGGTTTCGGTCAGCATGGCCAACGACACCGGCGTCGTGAAACAGGCGCGGAACCGCAACGGTGAACTGTCGCTGTCGATCGCCTTGAAGCTGTCGAACAAGATCGGCTCGGCTTCGCCCGAAACGACAGAGACCAGTTGGACGCCGCCAGCCTCCTCGGCGGAAACCTCGAAATAATAGGCATAGACCTGAAGATAATACATTAGCGCGCCGCCGATCAGTGCCGTCAATCCGATCATTATCACTGCGATCCGTCCGTTCACGCCGCCACCCCGCCCGCATCGGTTTGCACAAAGGCATCGGCGCAGGCCTTGGCCAGGGCGCGGACCCGTCCGATATATGCCTGCCGTTCAGTCACCGAAATCACCCCGCGGGCGTCCAGCAGGTTGAACAGATGGCTGGCCTTGATGCACTGGTCATAGGCGGGATGGACCATGATAATACGCTTTCCCGTGGTCGGATCGGCGGCATCAAAACCCAACAGGCGCTGACACTCGGCCTCGGCATCCTCGAAATGTTTCAATAGCTTGGCGGTATCGGCGGCGTCGAAATTGTGACGCGAATATTCTTCTTCGGTTTGCCGAAAGATGTCGCCATAGGTGAGCGGGATTGGCGAGGCCGGGTCATTGAACGGCATGTCCATGACGTGATCGACACCCAGCACATACATTGCCAGCCGTTCCAGCCCATAGGTCAATTCGCCGGAAACCGGGGCGCAATCATGCCCGCCGACCTGCTGAAAATAGGTGAACTGCGACACTTCCATGCCGTCGCACCAGACCTCCCAGCCCAGTCCCCATGCGCCAAGGGTCGGCGATTCCCAGTCGTCCTCGACAAAGCGGATATCGTGCAGCATGGCGTCGATGCCGATCGCGGCAAGCGATCCCAGATAGAGGTCTTGCAGGTCCGGCGGCGAGGGTTTGATGATGACCTGAAACTGATAATAATGCTGCAAACGGTTCGGGTTTTCGCCATAGCGCCCATCGGTCGGGCGGCGCGACGGCTGCACATAGGCCGCCGCCCAGGACCGTGAGCCCAAGGATCGCAGCGTTGTTGCCGGGTGGAACGTGCCTGCCCCGACCTCCATGTCGTAGGGCTGCAGAATGGCGCAGCCCCGCGCCGCCCAATAGGCCTGCAGGCGCAGGATAATCTCTTGAAAGGATCGGGGTTTTTCGGCCATGTCGGGTATCCGTTCGGGTTGCCGCTGCATAAGGCCGGGCAAGCCAAGGGTCAATCGGGCCACGGTTGCTTAATTCCGCACGTCACGACGCAGATTCATGCTGCACAGCCCTTGCGGTCTGCTAGGTTTTGCGGCGCTAAGGTGGCAGGTAATAACAGACAGGTTTGTGGCGTGACGATGATACGGGCGATTGCGGCGTTTATTCTCAGCATCTGGATGGCAGGGGCAACTTGGGCGCAGGATGCGGTCTGGGTCCAGGTCGAGGCGCAGCCGACACTGGGGCAGGCGCAGACCCGCGTCAGGGCTTACGCCGGGCAGTTTGACAATGTGGCGGGTTTTGCCTTGGGCACGCGCTGGTATGGCATCGTTCTGGGCCCCTATGCGCCAGCCAATGCCGAGGCGCTGTTGACCACGTTGCGCCGGTCCGGGCAAATCCCGCAGGACGCCTTTATCGCCGACGGTGGCCAGTTTCGCCAGCAATTCTGGCCCATTGGTGTCGGGGCGCAAACCACGGCGCAACCGCTGCCCGAAGGAACCGTGATCACGCCCGTGATTGCCCCCGACGTCACCCCCGGCGTCACTCCCGATCTGACCCCCAACCTGACCCCCGACCCGGTTCAGATCGCCGACGAAACACCGGCACAGGCCCGCACCTCCGAGGCCACCCTGACCCGCCCCGAACGCGAGGCGTTGCAGGTCATGCTGCGATGGGCCGGATTTTACGACGGGCCGATCGATGGGGCCTATGGCCGTGGCACCCGCGGGTCGATGGAGCAATGGCAGGTCGCCAACAACTACCCGCCCACAGGCATCCTGACGACCGCACAGCGGGCCGAATTGCTGGCCGCTTACAATGCGGTTTTGGACGGCCTAGACCTGCAACTGGTGCGTGACGATGCCGCAGGGATCGCGATGCAGCTTCCCACCGGCGCGGTCCAGTTCGCCCGCTACGACCCGCCGTTCGTCCACTATGACGCCAAAGGCGATATCCCGGCGCAGGTGCTGTTGATTTCGCAGGCCGGCGATCAAAGCCGCCTGTTCGGTCTGTATGAAATCCTGCAAACCCTCGCCATCGTGCCCCCCGAAGGACCGCGCGCGCGCGGTGACAGCAGTTTCGAATTGGAAGGGATCAACGACACGATTCATTCCTACACCTATGCCGCGCTGGAAAACGGCCAGATCAAGGGGTTCACCCTGGTCTGGCCCGCCGGTGACGAAGAACGCCGGACCCGACTGCTGGCCAACATGACGGCCAGCTTTACCCGGCTTGACGGTGTGCTGGACCCCGGCACCGCCGCCCCGACCGAGGATCAGGCGATTGACCTTGTGTCGGGCCTTGAGGTGCGCAAACCGCGCCTGTCCCGGTCCGGGTTCTATATCGATGCCAAGGGCGGCGTTCTGACCACGACCGAGGCCGTGGATCAATGCGCGCGGATCAGTCTGGACGCCGCCCATGACGCCACGGTCGTGTTGCGCGACGACAATCTGGGCATTGCCGTGCTGCGCCCCGACGCCGCCCTGTCGCCGATCAGCGTCGCCGCGTTCCAGACCGGCGTGCCGCGGATCATGGCCGAAGTTGCCGTTGGCGGATATCCTTATGGCGAGGTGTTGGTGACGCCCTCGGTCACGTTCGGCAAGCTGGCCGACATTCGCGGCCTGAACGGCGAGGCTGAGATCAAGCGATTGGCGCTGACCATGCAGCCCGGCGACGCGGGCGGCCCGGTGTTCGACAGTGGCGGCGCGGTCTTGGGCATGTTGCTGCCGCGCGCGCCCGTCGACGGGCAGGTCTTGCCACCCGAGGTCAGCTTTTCCGTAGATTCCGAGGCGATCATCGGGGCCCTGCAAGGCGCCGGCATCGGGATGACCACGACCGACACGCTGGCCTATATGCCGCCCGAAACGCTGGCGGTGATGGCGGCGGATGTGACGGTTCTGGTGAGTTGCTGGTAAACGGTCAAACGCGCAGATCGCGTTTGACCGCATGCGGAAAAGAGATTGGCCATTGGCCAATCGCGGCCGCACCCGGTTTCAGTTTTATCCCGTAGGCCGGGCTTCAGCCCTGCCCCCTACCCCAGCGCAATGTTCGACCTGACGTGAATCAATGTCGGGCGATCTGCCTTCAATGCCGTCCGCACCGCATCCTGCATGTCCGCCAATGTCAGCGGTGCCGCCGTCGCCGCGCCGTAGGCCTGCGCCAGCAGTCCGAAATCCGGGTTGCGCTGGATCACCGCATTCGGCGCGATCTGGGCGGCAATCATGCTGTCCTCGATCTCGCCCAGCTTGCCGTTGTCCCACAGGATGATCGGCAGCGGCAAACCCAGTTCGACGGCAGTGGCAAGTTCCTGAATGGTATACTGAAAACCGTAGTCGCCGGCGATGGCAATGGTCGGCAATCCGGGCCGGCCCACCGCACCACCAATGGCCGCAGGCAGCGCATAGCCCAGCGTCCCGAACCCGGTTGGGTGGTGCCAGTGACCGGGGCGGTGCATCGGCAAGATTTCCTTGGCCGCATAAGCGAACTGGGTCATGTCGGAATAGATCATCGTATCGGCAGGCAGGCAGGCGCGCAGGGCGTCGGCGACGGGAATGATACCGGGACGCTCGGCATCAATCTCGGCGCGCCAACGGGCGCGTGTTGCGGCGACCTCGGCCGACTTCCACCCCGTCGCGGGCTTGTCGATACCCAGCGCGAGGGCGGCCATGACCGGCCCGGCATCGGCCAACAGCGCGATGTCAGGGCGATGTCGGTCGCACAGCACCTCGGCGTCGATATCGACCCGGATCAGCGGGCAGCGATGCCCCAGATCGTCGCGCCACAGGTCCACCTCGGCCAGCATCGTGCCAAAGGCGATCACCAGATCGGCCTGCCCCAGAACGTCTGCACTGACCGGGCGGGGTAACATCGCCCCGAAATGCAGCGGTGCGTCGTCGGCAATGATGCCGCGCCCGGCGTAAGTTGTGAAACTGGCCGCCCCGGCGCGTGCCGTCAAATCACGGGCAGCCTGCCAACCGGCAACCGCACCACCGCCAAAGATGAACAGCGGGCGCTTGGCCGCCGCCAAGGCTGCCGCGACAGGGGCGATATCCGGGGCATAGGACACCGGCGCAGGTGCACGATAGGCATTTGCCCCTTGCGACGGCGTTTCCAGCGCCGCAATCGGCACCTGAATATGCTTGGGGCGCGGCCGCGACATGGCGAATTCGGCCAGCGCCCGGTCGATCAGATGATAGGCCGTCGCCGCATCCGGTGCGGTTTCCGACCAGTCGCAAACGCAGCCGGCGGCGGTTTCCTGATCCAGCATCTGATGCAACTGGCCCCGTTTCAGCGTCAGATTGTCCAGGCAGGACGACAGCACCAGCATCGGCACCGAATCCGAATAGGCCTGCCCCATCGGCGTCATGATATTGCAGACCCCCGGCCCGGTGATGACATAGCAGACACCGGGGCGACCCGTGGCGCGGGCATAGCCGTCGGCCATGAACCCGGCCCCCTGTTCGTGGCGGGCAAGGATATGGGTCAGCCCGGCCTCCTCGATGCCGCGATACATCTCTTGGTTATGCACACCGGGGATGCCAAAAATGACCGCGACCCCGCGATCCTTCAGCATATGCGAGATTTGCGCGCCTAGTTTACGTTGCATGGGTCAAGGCCTCCAAAAGCGTGGCAGGAATAAAACAAAGACCGACACGATCTCAAGCCGCCCGATCAACATGCCAAAGGTCATCAGCCATTTGGCGCTG
Source organism: Rhodobacterales bacterium (assembly GCA_038323615.1). GTDB lineage: Bacteria > Pseudomonadota > Alphaproteobacteria > Rhodobacterales > Rhodobacteraceae > JBBKXP01. The sequence continues at coordinate 42,245 of JBBQHC010000007.1, forward strand.
TCGGGAAACCCGTGGATCGCACCCGAAACTGGCACCTCGGCGCCAAAAATCGGGCCGATGTTGAAAATCGAGGTCCAGGCAGCAGTGACCGCAGACAGAAAGGTGATGCCGGTCATACTCAGCAAGACGATCAACACGCCGAAACTCAGGATAAAGCAGGAAAACAGCAGGATAATCGAATCCAGGACCGATTTGGACACGGTGCGTCCCTCGAACCGGACCGGCACTACGCGGCTGGGGCTGTACATCTTGCGGATCTGCGTCGCCATCGCGCGCAGCAGGATCTGATAGCGGAAGACTTTGATCGAACAGCCCGTCGATCCCGAACACCCGCCGATTGCCCCGACGCAGAACAGGATCGCCAACGGAAACGACCCCCACGACAGCATGTCGCCATCGACATACCCGGTGCCCGAAAACACCGACACCGTGTTGAACAATGTTTCGCGGAACATCGGTTCGGAAAATTCGCCCAGCAAACTGGTGCGAAAAACGACGATCAGCGCGACCGCATAGGCGGTCCACAACAGATAGGTGCGCAACTGGCTGTCGCGAAAGAACGGTTTGATATCGCCGCGCATCGCCTGCAGCAGCCGGATGAACGGAACCGAGGCCAGAAACATGAACAAGGCGCCGACATATTGCGGTGCCCCCGGAAATGCGCCGAACGACGCGTCAGCGGTCGAAAAGCCCCCGGTGGCGACAGTGGTAAAGGAATGGACGACGGAATTGAACGCGTCCATGCCGGCGACGTAATAGGCCCCGGCGCACATCAGGGTCAGCACGATGTAGATGACCAGCAATCCCTTGGCGATATCCAGTGCGCGCGGCAGCGCCTTGCCGGATGTATCGAACCCTTCGGACTGGAAAAACTGCATGCCGCCGACCTTCATCACCGGCAGGAAAATCATCGCAACGATGACAATCCCAAGGCCGCCCAACCATTGCAGAATACCACGCCACAACAGGATGCCCATCGAATGGGTTTCAAGGCCCTCGATGACGGTGGCGCCGGTCGTCGTCATCCCCGACATCGCCTCGAACACCGCATCCGACAGCGACAGTTTGGTTTCGCCAATGATAAACGGGATCGCGCCAAAGGCCGGCAGAGCGACCCAGACGCCGGTGGTCAGCAAGAACGCCAGCCGGATATTGATGCCCTTGGACACCCCGTTGGCGCTGGCAAAAGCGACGAAAACGCCGGTGACGAGCGTGACAACCCCGGCCTGCAAAAACGTTTCCCACTCGGGGTCGCCACGGGCCAGATCCAACGCCATCGGCGCGAACATGGTCGCCCCCAAAACTGCAACCAGCAGACCGATAACGTAAGAGACAGGGCGCAGGTCCAGCATGGGCGCAGGCTTGGCTGGCGCGGGTCAGGCTGTCAAGTGAACGTCAGGCCCGATTGAACGGCGCGCCCCACCTGTATCTATCGCGCCCGGAAACCCAGGCCGCGGGGCTTCGGCTGGTCGCCGTTTGCTCCACGAACCCAATGGATTTCAGCCCAACCTACCCGACATGAAACAACGTGTTGAACAGCTTGGGGTCCAGACTGGCCGACGCGAACAGCGGCCCTTCGGTCAGCACTGACACTGCATCATGGCTGTGCAGGCTTTCCTGATGGCTGGCGACGACACGAAAATCGCCGATCCGGGGGTCTTTCTGCAAACCGGCGCAGAACAGGCGGGTCGCATCCTCGACAAAGATCGGATTGGCGGCGTTCAGTTCGGCAAAGGCCTGCTCGTCTTCGCGTTTGACCATCACCTGCGTTTCGGTCGGCACCGCGGCGCGGGCGATGTCGATCAGGTCTTCGAACCACAGACATTTGGCAGCTGCGTCCACCGCCACGGAAATCCGCGCGACCGACCGCTGCGAATGTGGCGTCGCAAGCTGGCCACGGGTGGCACGGGCATGTTCGGCCAGTTCCAGCGAACAGGGGCAGGTCGATGAATAGACATAATCAAGGTGGATCACCTGAGTGCGCACCCCGGCCGCCTCGACCAGCTCCTGTGCGATATCGTAATATTGATACCCCGTCAGGCCCGAGCGCAACGATTCGACCTTGGTCGGAAACGAGAAACGCATCTGGATCCGGGCATCGAAACTGTCCAGATCAGTCTTGTAGGCATCCAGCGCCGCCGCCATCACATCGAAACTGAATGTCGATTCGGCATGTTTGTAGAAACTGCGCATGATTCGGGACATGTTGATGCCCTTTTTCCCGGCCTCCAGTGACACGGTGCCGGTGACGCTGGTTTCCAGCGTCAGATCGCCGCCATCGCGGGTGTGAAACCGGATCGGCAGGCGGAAATTGCTGATTCCGACATGCTGGATCTGTTGTTTGGCGCCTTTGATGAGCGACGCAGGCCCGTTCTGCAAATCAGGCATCGTCGCCCGATAGGCCGCGTCGGCAACGAAATCCTCGGGATAGGCGCGCGCCATCGCCGGGTAATTGGCCAAGGGTTGACCGGGGATCAGTCGGGATACGGCGGGGTCCAGCGTCGCCACTTCTTCGGGCGTCACGTCGGTGGCCCAACGGCGCAGCAGGGCCAGCGCGGCCTCGGCTTCGGCCCGCGTCGGTTCGCGGTCCAGATCTTTGGAGTGCAGGTTCATATCGGCGGCCCCCTTCGGGCAGTGACGCCTGCCATTATATGGGCAGGTTTCGACAAATATCCAATTCTTGTCACAGATACGCGAAATCACCCCTTCCGGATCAGTGACCTGCGCCACCCGGCCCGCGATTTGCGACCGTCAGACCGCCGCCAGCGCCTGCGTCAGATCAGCCAGCAGATCGCCCGCATCCTCAAGCCCGACCGACAGTCGCACCAGCCCCGGCGTGATCCCCAGCTGCGCCTTTTGCGGATCCGACAACCGTTGATGGGTCGTCGTCGCCGGATGCGTGATGATCGACTTGGCGTCGCCCAGATTGTTGGAAATCGTCACAATCTCAAGCCCGTTCAACACCTTGAACGCCGCCGCCTGCGACCCCGCATCGAACGACAGCACAGTGCCACCGCTGCCCATCTGCGCCATCGCCAAGGCGTGCTGCGGATGCCCCGACAGCCCCGGATAGATAACCTGCGTCAGTTTCTCATGGCCGTGTAACCCTTGCGCCAACGCCAGCGCCGCATCGGCCTGCGCCCTGACCCGCAACTCCATCGTCTCCAAACCCTTGAGCATCACCCAGGCGGTAAACGGCGACATCGCCGCCCCGGTATGTTTCAAATAGGGCTCGACCGTCTTGCGGATATAGTCCCGCGTCCCAAGGATCACCCCGCCCAGCGCCCGCCCCTGCCCGTCGATATGTTTGGTCGCCGAGTAAACGACGACATCTGCACCCTGCGCCAGCGCGTCCGAAAACACCGGAGTCGCGAACACGTTATCGACGACGACAGTCGCGCCGACCGCATGGGCCATTTCCGAAACCGATTGAATATCAATGACTTCAAGTGTCGGGTTCGACACGGACTCAAAGAACACAACCCGCGTGTCGGCCCGGATCGCTGTCCGCCACTGGTCCAGATCGGTGCCGTCGACGAATGTCACCTCGACTCCGAACCGGGTCAGAATGTCTTCGAGGATGTACAGACACGACCCGAACAATGCCCGCGCCGACACCACATGGTCGCCCGCCCGCAGCATCGACACCAGCGCCCCGTTGACCGCCGCCATCCCGCTGGCGGTGGCAAACCCATCCTCGGCCCCCTCAAGCGCCGCGATCCGGTCCTCGAACATCCGCACGGTAGGATTGCCATAGCGGGCATAGATGAATTCGTCCTCGCCCGCCTTGATGAACCGGGCCTCGGCCGCCTCGGCGGTGTCATAGACGAAGCCCTGGGTCAGGAATATCGCCTCGCTGACCTCGCCGTATTGGCTGCGGCGCGTCCCCGCGTGCACCGCCCGTGTGCGTTTCGACCATTTTTCCATTGCCTGCCCCTTTCGGCCAACAAAAAACCCCGACACCGGCAAAGGTATCGGGGCTGGCCCCGCTCCTTTTTAGCAGAATATTTACACTTCGCTTCAGGCCAGCCTGAGGTGAAGATTGTGGCCTGCAATCCGGTAACAAATCGCCACGCCTGCTGATTACGCCAGCCCCTGCCCCGGGTCAAGGATGCGGCGCGACCGTTTCCTGTTAACCTCAAGTTTTCAACATCCCGCTGTCACGAAGTAACACTGCGTAAACACAGTCGGCGCTAGATTTGACGAAACACCAGCTGTGAGAGTTTGACATGCGTTATCGACCGACTCGCCACCCGACAGACTATCCGACCCGCGTGCGGTCCGACCTGCGCACCGCCGAGGCGCGGATCATCAACGTCAGTTCGTCCGGATGCCGTCTTTCCGGGATTACCGGCCTTCACAAGGGGCAGCTGCTGACCTTGCAGATCATGTGCAGCACCGTCACCGGCACCGTGCGCTGGATCAGCGAAACGCGGGTCGGAATTTCGTTCACGGTGCCGCTGAATACCCGCCAGATCGAAGTCGCCCGCTATGTCAAAGGTAGCGCCGAAGGCACCTATCGCACCACCGTCGGTTTCCGCGAGCTGACCTAGAGTGTGTTGCGTTTGATCGGAATCGTGCATTCGGGGAATGACCCGAGGCAGCGTTTGCCTGCAAATGCGTTCGGGTCATTCCATGAATTCAATTGAACGCGGCATGCTCTAAAGAGGTTTCGGTTTGCATTGAAACGATACCTCTCGCAGATCGCCGTCGAAATCAGTTTACTGCTGATCGAGGGTCAGCGAATTGCGATGCAGTAAAACCGCAAACCGCTTTAGGCGTCGGGTTTCGGCTCTTCGATCAGGTATTTTTGCAGACTGACGATCTGCAACCACAAGAACAGGAACAGGGCGGCCGGAAAGGCAAAGGTTTCCAGCTTGACCCAAAGGTCGGTGGATTGGGTGCGCCAGATCACCTCATTCGCCACGGCCATTGCGGCGAACATCGCCGTCAGGCGGCGGGTCAGGATCATCCAGCCTTCGGGTTGCATCGGCAGCAGTTCACCCATGATCCATTGCAGATAGCTGCGCCCCTGCAACAGGCCGATGCCAAGGATCACGGCAAAGATACCATAAACGATGGTCGTCTTCATCTTGAAGAACGCCTCGTTGTTGAACCACGCCGTCAGGCCGCCGAAAAAGATCACCATGAAGGCGGTGAAAATCTGCATCCGCGACAGTTTGCGGGTCAGCACCCAGAGCGCGGCCATCGCCGCCAGCAGCACCGGAACGAACACGACAGTGGCGACGATGAACCCCGAATAATCGGTACCGCCGATGCTATAGGTATTGTCCCTGATCCGCAGATAGATCAGGAAAAACAACAGCGTTGGGCCAAGTTCAAGAACCTGCTTCAGGATCGTATTGATGCGGCGTGTTTTCATGGGCGTGTTTTACCCGCCCATTTCCACAATGACAGCCCCCAAAGCGATCAGACTCATCAGAAAAGCGCGACGTGGCCCGACTTTTTCGCCCAAGATGAACCAGCCGATCAGGGCCGCGAACACGGTCGAGGTTTCGCGCAGGACTGCCGCCTCGCCCACCTTGTCCAGCCTTGTGGCCAACATCACGCCGCCGAAACTGACCCAAGCGATCCACGCACCCGCGAACCCCCGCAACATCAACGGGCCAAGGGTCGGCGGTGCGGCCATCCGCCGGTAACGCCACAGCGCGATGAATGGAAAATCCAGCGCGGTGATGAAAAAGAACCACGCCAGAAAGGTGAACGGATTGGGCGACTGGCGAATGCCGTAGGCGTCATAGGTCGTATAGACGGCGACCAGCACGCCGCCCAGCAGTGCCCATGCCAGGCCGATGCGCAGGGAACGGGGGTCGATCTTTTCCTCGGACAGATTGCGCAACGCCAAAAGCAGGATCGCGCCCGACACGCAGGCCACCCCGGCCCATTGGACAAGGGTGAAATGTTCGCGAAATATCAGCGACGCCGCCGCGACCGTGACCAGCGGCCCGGTGCCGCGCACCACCGGATAGACCACGGTATAGGCGGCCTTGTCATAGGCCAGCGCCATCGAGAGCTTATAGCCGAAATGGATAACCAGCGCCCCGGCAAGAATCGCCAGCGTCTGCTGGTTCGGCGTCGGCACGATGAACAGCGCGACGGGGGCAGAAATCACCGCCAGCCAGCCGTCGATCGCCCCGCGCGTCAGCCAAGGGTCATGCCGCCCCTTTTGCAACGCGCCAAAGGCGGCGTGGGCAACGGCCGATACCAGAGCGAGGATCGTCGCCAGCCGCGCGCCCTCAGGCGTGCCCGCGATGCTGACCAGCCAGTCACCCACGGCGGAACCCTTTGCGGCAGGCGCGGTTCGCACTGTAACGGATCGATATCGGGGACTGCTGCATGAATTCGCTGATCGGAGAACTGACTGAAACCTTCTCGGTCATCCCGGTCGAGGTGGCCGCGCTACGGCTGTTCATGGCAATGGTATTTGGCGGAATTATCGGGCTGGAACGCGAATGGCGCACCAAACCCGCCGGATTGCGCACCCACATGCTGATTTCGGTGGCGGCCTGCCTCTTTGTCCTCGTGTCATTCGAAATCGCCAACCTGCCATTCGGCACCGACGCCGTGATGCGCGTCGATCCTCTGCGCCTGATCGAGGCGGTGACCGCCGGCGTTGCGTTCTTGGCTGCGGGGGCGATTTTCACCATGCAGGGCAAGGTGCAGAACCTGACCACCGGGGCCAGCATGTGGCTGGCCGGGGCGATCGGACTATCGTGCGGCGCGGGCCGGATTCCGCTGGCGGCGATAGCAACCCTGTTCGCCTTGGTCATCCTGCTGATTGTCGCCCGATTCGAAAAAACCGCCGCGGTCAAAAAAACTGACGCATAGCAAACAGGCCGCATCAACGCGATTGCCAGCCGATAGTCGCACGCACGCCCGACATCGCGAACGCAACCATATCGCCCAGCGACGACGCGCCGGGCCGATTGGCCGCCATCGCGACCTGCATCAGGCCCAGACCCCGGTCCGATTGCAGGTTGACCCGCAACTGACCCGTGGCGTGTGGCAGGGTGGCGATAAAGGCCTCGCCCACGATCCGCGACTGCGGGTCGATCTGATCGGGGTCAAGGCGCGACAGTGCTCCGCGCAGGCTGGCCGATGTCCAATCTGGCGCAAGGTCGGCCATTACGGCCGGGGTGGCGTCGCCGATTAGTGAAAGATCGGTCAGACGCAGGCTACCAAAGCTGACGATCGCCTGCGACAGCGTGTCCAGCGATGCCCCGGCAACAAGGCCCGATGCGCTGAACCCGGCGCCCGACAAATCGCGCAAATCAATCGTGTCGATGAACAACACCGGATTGCCCGCTGCACGGCGCAAAATGACCGTGGCATCATAGTGTTGGTTGCTGTCGGGACGCACGAACACCCCCGCCGCCCGGACCCGCAGGCCTGTCGGCAACCCGCTGCCCGCGATGAATGGCTCCAAACCGTCGGCCTGCCAGTCGAGCGTTTTGAACATCGCACCGTCCAGCCCCCTGTCGCTACCCTGCACCCGGCACCAGCCATCGGGTGTCACCGCATTGGGCACCGCGCGGGCGAGGGCCTGTTCGTTGCGAACACGTTGATCGGGGTTCCTCAGAAAACCGCCCATCGTATCGACCATCGTCTGCCAACCACGGGTGCAATCTGTGGATGTCATCCGATCCTGGGCAAAGGCCGGGGCGGCCATCACCGCCAGTATCAGCGCCCATCTCATCGCTCTTGTCCCACCAGGGCCGCGGCGAATTCGTCAGGGTCAAAGGGCGCCAGATCGTCGATCTGTTCACCAATGCCGATGGCATGGATCGGCAGGCCGAATTTGTCCGCCAGAGCCACCAGCACGCCACCCTTGGCGGTGCCGTCCAGTTTGGTCATGACCAACCCTGACACATCCGCAAGTTCCTGGAATACTCTGACCTGATTGATCGCATTTTGCCCCGTCGTCGCGTCCAGCACTAGCAGGGTGTTGTGCGGCGCGTCGGGGTCTTTCTTGCGGATGACGCGGACGATCTTGGTGAGTTCCTCCATCAGATCGGCGCGGTTCTGCAACCGTCCGGCGGTGTCGATCAGCAGCAAGTCGGCGCCGTCCCGTTGCGCCTTTTCCATCGCATCCCACGCAAGACTGGCCGGATCGGACCCTTCGGGCGCGGTCAGCACCGGCACCCCGGCGCGTTCGCCCCAGACTTGCAACTGTTCGACCGCGGCGGCGCGGAATGTATCTCCGGCGGCGATAACCACCTTTTTGCCGGCGGCGCGAAACTGGCTGGCGAGTTTACCTATGGTCGTGGTCTTGCCCGATCCGTTGACCCCGACGACCAGCACCACTTGCGGAGTCTTGGCATAGATCGGCATCGGACGCGCCACGGGCTCCATGATCCGGGCAATCTCGGTCGCCATCAGATCCTTGATCTCGGCCACCGACAACTTTTTGCCAAACCGTCCTTCGGCCATATTGGCGGTGACGCGCAGCGCGGTATCGACGCCCATGTCGGATGCGATCAGCAATTCCTCGAGCTGTTCCAGCATCGCGTCGTCAAGGATGCGGCGCACCACAGTCTGCGGTTCGGCGCGGCCAATCAGACGATCCAGCAGGCCGGGTTTCTTGGTCGCGGGTTCCTTGGCAGGCGGATCGGGGGCCAGTTCAGGGGCGGGTTCGAAACTTTCAACCGGCAGGGGTTCCGGCGACGCGACGGGCACCACAGGCGGCGCCATCGGGACCGGATCGACACGCGTTTCGGGCGGTGCGGCGGTTTCAGGTTCCGGCGCGGCAACTTCCGCGGCGCCGCCATCCTCGACAATCGCTGCCAGCCCTTCGTCGATCTTCGACGACGATCCGATCAGCCGGTCTTTCAGCTTTTTGAAGAACGACATCCGCCACCCCGTGATCTGCCCCGATCACCTAACCCCTGATGGCGGCTTTTGAAACCCTTGAGGCGGCGCTAGATCTCCTCGGCAAAATGTTTGATCACCATGCGGATCGGGTTGGGCGCGGCCTGGCCCAGTCCGCAGATCGAGGCGTCGCCCATTGCGACGCAGAGTTCCTCCAGCAGCGGCTGGTCCCATTGGTCGGCCTGCATCAGCT
>JBBQHC010000008.1:0-50926 GCA_038323615.1 Rhodobacterales bacterium
CATCGTGACCGAAATGATGCGCCTGACGCGCCTGCCCTCGGCCGAGGCGGTGCGGGTGCTGCGGCCCCTCATCGCCGAGTCAGGCTATATCGAGGCCATCGCCGACCCCAATTCCATCATCATCAGCGACACCCGCGCCAACGTTGACCGGATCATGGCCATCGCCCGCACATTCGACGGCGATGACCGTGTCGAATCCGTCGTGATCCGCTTTCGTTCGGCGGATGCCGCGACCGTGGGCAATGCGATCCTCCAGGTGCTGGGCGAGGCCGGAACCGGCGCCCGCCTGTCGGTCGATACCGGGTCCAACCTGCTGCTGGTGCGCGGCACGCCCGAAGATATCCAGGACATCCGCGAATTGGCCGACGCCCTTGACGTGGCGCCGCGCACCAATCCGCAGGAACAGGTTTCAACAACCGTGTTCCGGCTGCAATTCGGTGACGCCGAGACCATAGCGGACATCGTGCGCGGCACCGTTGGCGAAGGCACCGACATCACCAGTCCAGTCGAAACTAACTTCGGTGCCGCCGAAGAGACCGCGGATGGCACATTCGTGCCGCTCGACCGGGTCGTGGTGCCCAATGCCGTCGCCATTCAGGCTTCGTCAGAGACCAATTCGATCCTCGTGCGCGGCACTGCCCGTCAGGTGCAGGAAGTCGGTCAGCTTATCCACGCGCTCGATGTGCGGCGTCCGCAGGTGATGATCGAGGCGGCAATCGTCGAGGTCTCGGGCGAGGTTGCAGAACGGCTCGGTGTACAGCTGGGGTTGGGCGATGCGGCGATCCCCGGACGCCTTGCCGCGACATCGTTCAACAACGGCGGCGTATCGCTGCAAGGCGTGCTGGCCGCCATCGGCACGCCAGCCTCCGCCGCCATTTCGACAGGTTTTACCATTGCCGGCAGCAACGACGATTTCGGCCTGCTCATTCAGGCGCTCAACCAGTCGAGCCGTGCGCGCCTGCTGTCGACGCCGTCGATCACCACGCTGGACAACGAAGCCGCGACCATCGTCGTCGGTCAGAACGTGCCTTTCCGCACCGGCAGCTTTGCCACCGACGGCAATACCGCGACGCCCTTTACCACCATCGAACGGCGCGATGTGGGTATCACGATGAACGTACTTCCGCGGATTACGGCGGGCGGTGTCGTCCAGCTCACCATCGAGCAGGAAATCTCGAGCCTGGTGAACGGCACCATTGAAGGCGCCGCCGACCTCGTGACCAACCGGCGCGTCATCAACACCACAGTTTTGGCCGACAACCGCGGCACCGTGGTCTTGGGCGGGCTGATCACCGACGACAGGCTGGACAACGAAAACAAAGTGCCCGGACTTGGCGACGTCCCGATTATTCGGGAACTGTTCCGCAGCCGCAATAACCGCCAGACGCAACGCACGCTGTTCGTCTTTCTGCGCCCGACGATCCTGCGCGATAGCAACGATATCCGCACGGCCTCGCAGCAGCGGTATCAGAGCGTGCGCGAGGCCGACGCGACCGCATTGCCCCGCACCGTTCTGGGCCAAAGCGAGGTGCGGCGGCTGCCCCTGGAAATCGAAGGGCTCTACTAAGCGTGCGACGCCACTGTTGCTGGTGCCGCCGTGCCTGCTGTCGCGTTGCCCTTAAATCGGGTCATCCTCAATCTGTGTGTCACAGCCCGGATTCGCCAAGCAGATCTTCAGGCCGCTCACAGCCCTGCAAAAGTTGGTCCCGTCGTTCTTTGGAAATCGTCATCGTCATTGCGCCTCTTAGGAAGCATGGACCAAATCCCAGTTACACAGAAGACCTGACACTTTCAAAGTGACTGTCCATTCAGACCAAGGGTCGCAGTTTACCAGCCGGGAATGGCAATCGTTCCTTCGCCAGCACAACCTCAAAGCCAGCATGAGCCGACGCGGGAATTGCCATGACAATGCAGTAGCCGAGAGCTTCTTCCAGCTCTTGAAGCGGGAACGGATCAGGCGCCAGACAGATCCAACCCGTGAAGCCGCACGCCAGGACGTGTTCGAGTACATCGAAATGTTCTACAGCCCAAAACGCAAGTACACCAACAACGGCGTGCTGTCGCCCGCTGACTTTGAAATCAGATAGCAGAAACTGAACGAGGCAGGTGTCTAGGAAACTAGGGGCTATTCACCCGGACAACGCGCGATGATCTGCGCGACACCCGAACGGTCTGGAATGACAGGACTGGCTGGCTGTGCTGCCAGTCCAAAGCGATCCAGTCTGGGGTAAATTTCCCTGCTATCAGGGAATTTAACAGGGTAATCTGCAAAACTTCACCCCGCGCTTCTATTTTCCTGCGATTTAGTATCGAATCATCAGTGCCTTACCGCCGAATTCCCTCGCCAACATAACAGGGAAATTTCTCCACCCGATCAGGGAAGAGTTGGCGGCTATCAGGTATTTGCTTTTCGCAATAGGGCGCCTTCTGATGAGGCCATTATACGCGCCTGGGCGTTTCGTGTGACCTCGGGGGATGAGCAACTTTCTCCCGAAGAGGTGCCAACATGACCGACCTTGAAATCACCTGCCGCCCTCCGGCGGAGCTTTTCGACAATCCCCGCAACGCCCGTACGCACACTTCGCTTCAGATCCGCCAGATTGCCCGCAGCATCGCCACATTCGGCTTTGGCAACCCGGTTCTGGTGAACGATGGTGACATCTTGATTGCCGGCCATGGCCGGCTTGCGGCGGTCCGGGTGCCGGTCATCCGGCTGAACCATCTGAGCGCGGCGCAGAAGCGCGGGCTGATGCTGGCCGATAGCCGGATCTCCGAGAATGCCGGCGGGATGCGCCCCTGAAGATCATTCCACGATGACCCGTTTCCTTCTATACAAGCGATATGGTCGAACAACACCGCTCGCGAGGAAGGGCAAGACATGACAGCCGCGGCCGCTTCGGACTTTCTCGCCGACATTCCGGTTTTTGCAGAGTTCGACGATATCGCAAACCTGTCACGCTACCGGCGGCTCCCCGAGGGTTGGTCGCTTGCGATGGCCGATGTTGTATCCTCTGGCCCGGCAATCGCCGCCGGAAAATACAAAATGGTCAACATGGCCGGGGCGGCGGTGATCACCGCGGTGCTGAATACACTTGGCCGGTTCGACTACCCTTTCGTCTTTGGCGGCGACGGGGCGGTCGTTGCCATCCCGGACGACCACGAACCAGCCGTGCGCAAGGCACTTTCCGAGGTCGCCACCTGGATCTCGGAGGAGTTGGGGCTGGAGATGCGCGTGGCCCTGATCCCGATCTCGGACATCCGGGCCAGAAACCTTGACGTTCAGGTCGCGCGGTTCAGAACCGGGCCGGATCTTGCCTTTGCGATGCTCGCGGGCGGCGGGTCAAGCTGGGCGGAAGCGCAAATGAAACAAGGTCATTTCGCGGTGGCACCGGCACCGGCGGGCAGCAAACCTGATCTTACCGGCCTCTCCTGTCGCTGGAACCCTGTCGAGGCCCGCAACGGTCAGATCGTATCGGTCATCGCCGTTCCCGGCCCTTTGGCGACAGATGAAAGTTTCCGGGCGCTGGTGTCCAAAGTCGTGACCCTTTCGCAGGGCGATAGCGGCGGAGGAAACCCGCTCCCCGAGGAGGGGCCGACACCGGTTCTCCATTTTGCCGGGGTCGACGTTGAGGCCCGCTCACGAGCGCCAGTGGGCAAGCGGCTCGCCGCCCGCCTGCGGATTATCACCCAGATCATTGTCACTTATGTTCTTTACCGCACCAACCTGTCGCTCGGCGGTTTCAACGCGCGTGCGTATAGTCGTGAGCTGGTTCACAATACCGATTTCCGTAAATTCGACGACGGGTTGAAAATGACTATTGATGTGGATGACGCCACTATGCACGGCATTGAAGCGGTTTTACAGGAGGCCGCTGAGACCGGTATCTGTGCTTATGGCCTGCACAGCCAGACATCTGCCCTCGTGACCTGCATCGTGCCCTCTGTCATGTCGCATGATCACATGCATTTCATCGACGGTGCTTCGGGCGGATATGCTCAAGCCGCCTTGCAAATGAAAGCAATGGTCCGGGCGACGGCCTTGCCACACGGACAAAGCGCTTGATCTGCATTAGCAAACAGGTTTGACTGACGAGGCCCGGTCAGACATCTTTTTCAGCAGGAAATCCGCCATTGCACGCTCAATGCTGCCGCAAGGGTCATCCAAACGAATTCGAGAAGGCCCCCTGACCCGATGATCGACGAAAACCTCCCGCGTTATATCTGGAGCCATACGAAGAAGCAGCAAATCTGGATTCTTGCCATCGTCGCAGTATCGATGGTTCCGTATTTCATGTCGTTCAACCTGCCCAAGCAGATCGTGAACGGGCCGATCCAAGGCGACGGATTTACGACGCCGGACTCAACCCAGACGTTCCTGAATTTGGCTTTCGATCTGCCCTATATTGGCCATGTCACACTGTTTTCCGGCGTCGAACTCGACCGGGTCGGAACGCTTTTCGCGCTGAGCGGGGTGTTCCTGTTTTTGGTGATCGTGAATGGCTGGTTCAAATATTACATCAACACCTACAAGGGCCGACTGGGCGAACGGCTGCTGCGGCGAATGCGGTTTTCGCTTGTCGATCAGATTCTTCGCTTTCCACCGGCAGCGTTCAAACGTCTGAAAGCCGCCGAGATTTCCGGGATGGTCAAGGACGAGATAGAACCGATCGGCGGCTTCACGGGCGACGCCTTTGTCGCACCCGCGCTGCTTGGCGGGCAGGCCCTCACCGCGCTCGTTTTCGTCTTCGTCCAAAGCATTCCGCTTGGCCTGATAACCGGCGCTCTTGTCGCGGTTCAGGCCTTCATCATTCCGCGCATGCGCAAGCGGCTTTTGGTTCTCGGCCGGGAACGTCAGTTGACCGCGCGCGAGCTGGCTGGCCGGGTCAGCGAGATTGTCGACGGAATCAACACGATCCACGCCAACGACACCAGCAACTATGAGCGGGCCGATATTTCGGCGCGTCTTGGACGCATCTTCCGGATCCGCTTTGACATCTATCAGTGGAAATTTCTCGTCAAATTCATCAACAATTTCCTAGCGTCGGTCACGCCGTTTCTTTTCTACGCCGTCGGCGGCTACCTCGCGATCAACGGGCGACTTGATATCGGTCAACTTGTCGCAGTGATCGGTGCATACAAGGATCTTCCCGGTCCTCTCAAGGAGCTTATCGACTGGGATCAGAACCGTCAGGACGTGCAGGTAAAGTATCAGACCGTCACCCAACAATTCGCGATCGAAGGGCTTGTCGATGAGTCCCTCCACGCGCTTTCGGCCGAATCCGCAGAGGGAAAACTGGCTCAACCACTGGCCACCATCAGCCTCGGCGTGATCGATGACAGCGGCGGCAGCAGCCTCGAACAGGTGAACTTCACGCTGAACCCTGGCGAGACCGTCGCCGTCATCGGCAATGCCAGTTCCGGCGGTGAGGTATTGGCAGAAGCACTGGCACGGATCGTCTGGCCCAGCACCGGCCGCGTCACTGCTGGCACCACGGATCTGCTGTCGCTTCCGGAATCCATTACGGGCCGCGCGATCACCTATGTCGGGTTCGAGTCATATTTCTTCTTCGGGACCGTGCGCGACAACCTCCTCTATGGCCTCAAGAACGCGCCGACTGCGGCGATCGGACAAGACCGTAATCCGCAAGACGGGTCAAAACGGCTATGGGAACAGCGTGAGGCGGCCTTGGCCGGAAATCCCGATTACGACCCCGCTTGCGAGTGGATCAATTACCCGTGCCTTGGCCTCACCGGCCCCGAAGATCTCATGGTCGATATCCTCGACGTGCTGGAAACGACCTCGCTCAGCCGGGATATTCTCGATCTTGCCCTTCGTTCGACCGTGGATCCCGATCGGTTTCCGGGCCTCGCGGAAAAAGTCGTGGCGATGCGGCGCGAACTTCGCGCCGAAGGGACCGACGACAACCTTGACGGACTTGTCGTTCCGTTTGAGCCGGGCACCTATAACGTCGAAGCGACCGTTATCGAAAACCTGCTGTTCGGCAATGCCCGCACCGCTGACCTGATGCCGGACACTATCGGGACTAACCGCTACTTCTGTTCTGTCCTCACGACGACCCGCCTGAATGAAAAACTCTTCGAGATCGGCATCGAAATCGCGCGCAACGCGATCGAGCTTTTCAGCGACCTGCCGCCGGACCATCCGTTCTTTCAGCAACTGACGTTCATGACGGCGGATGACATTCCTGCCTATCAGGCATTGCTGCAAAAGATCGATTCGGCCTCTGCGACAATCTCCGACGCCGAACGGTCCCGGATGATCCGCCTCAGCTTCGATTATATCGAGCCGCGCCATCGCTTTGGTCTCCTGTCTGCAGAGATCATGGCCGAGATCGTCGCGTTTCGGCACAGGTTCCACGCCGACTTGCCGGCCAATCTCAGGGACGGCATCGAACCTTACGATCCGGACAAGTACATCGCTTCGCTCAGTTTGCTCGACAACATGCTTTTTGGCCGGGTCAGCCAGACGTATCGCGACGGCGCGGAGCGGGTCTATGCCGCTGTCGGCAGGTTGCTCAAGCCGCTCGGGCTTTATGAGTCAGCACTGGAAATCGGTCTCGATTTTCACGCAGGCGCCTCTGGCAAGCGTCTGACAAACGTGCAGCGCCAGAAACTGAGCCTGGCGCGGGCGCTATTGCGCCGCTCCGACTACTATATCTTCAACCGGCCGCTCTCGGCTCTCGACTCCCGTGGCCAGGAACAGATCATCCGAAGCGCGATGACGCGGTTGCATTCAGGCGGCAGGGCGCCGGCCATTCTCTGGGTCGTATCGACACCGTCCCTGACTGCGTTGTTTGACCGGGTGGTCGTCTTCGCCAATGGCAGGCTTGCCGAAGAGGGCAGTCATTCCGATTTGATTGAAAAGAACGGTATCTTCAAGAAAATGATCACGGCATAATCACATCGGCGCGACATACGTAGTGTCCGGAACGGGAGCCCTCGAAAAGTGCTTTTGAACGACGAAGTCAAGATGCTCAGACAGGTTCCGCTGTTTTCGGGGGTTGCACCCGCAAAGCTCAAACTGCTGGCCTTCACGTCGAACCGGGTCCTTTACCATGCAGGCGAAACGCTGTTCCATCAAGGCGATGTCGGGGATGCGGCCTATGTGATCCTTTCCGGCAAGGCCGATATCATGGTCGAGAGTCCGTCAGGCGCGATAAAAGTTGCCGAAGTAGAGCAGAATTCCATTGTCGGTGAAATCGCGATTCTCTGCAATGTCGCGCGCAGCGCGACGGTCATAGCCGTGACTGAGATCCATGCACTCCGTATCGAAAAGGACAATTTCCTCAAACTTCTGATAGAATTTCCCGAAATGACGATCGAGGTACTCCGGGTTCTGGCCGAAAGACTCAGCCATACGACCGCCGAGTTGTCGGAAGCCCGCAACGCCGATAAACAAAGCCTGCATTGAAGGCCTTGAAGATTCCTTTCCATCTGGTCAAGTTTGCCCTGACCCCGCCATGATTTTGCCGGATGTTGCGGTCTAAAGTCCTTTCGGCGTTCGGTCCTTTGCCAGCCGCCCAGACATCCGACACGGGCGCAAAGCGATACGACCCGGCGGGACATGCGGGTGGAATGACTGTCATCGAAAGGGATCATTTCGGTTTGACCACAGGGACAAAGAAATCGCTGCGATCGCAGTGCGTAACAATGACTTCAGTGCGCTTGGTCAGCGCATGACTGATCCCGTATTCCGGATAAAGCTCTGGGGGACCCGCGGCAGTCTGCCGGTTGCCGGGTCGAAATTCCGCAAGTTTGGTGGCAACACGATTTGTTTTGAAGTTCGGTGCGGCGATGAGGTGCTTCTGTTCGATGCGGGGTCCGGGCTGCTGCCGGCAGGTGATGCGCTGAAGTCCGAGGGCAGGTCACAGTTCAGCCTCTTCTTCAGCCATTTCCACTACGATCACGTCATCGGCCTGCCCTTTTTTGTGCCGCTCTATGACCGAACCGCGTCGCTGCGTGTCTGGTCCGGCCATACTGCGGGCAAAATGACGACACACGAGATGTTCGACGCTTTCATGCGTCCGCCGTTCTTTCCGATCGGGCCTGACCAGTGCAGCGCAAATATCGACTTTCGCGATTTCCGTGCCGGCGATGCGATCGCACCATATGATGGCATCACGGTCCGCACGACCATGCTGAACCATCCGGGAGGGGCCATCGGTTATCGCATAGAATTTGCCGGCCGCGTCGTCGCGATCGTCACCGACACCGAACACGCGCCGGGAAAGCTCGATCCGGGCGTGCTCGACCTCATTTCGGACGCCGATCTTTTCCTTTATGACGCAAACTTCGACGACACTGAAATGGAACGGTTCCGTGGTTTTGGCCATTCAAGCTGGCAGCACGCCATCCGGCTCGCAAAGGCGGCGGGTGCAAGGCGTGTCGGTTTTATCCACCACGCGATCTGGCGCACCGACGCCGAGCTTGCCGCAATCGGGCGCAAGGCGGCAAAGCAGTTTCCGGGTGCCTTTTGCGGGCGCGACTATCAGGTAATCGACATCTGACTCAGGCGTTACCGGCGCAGAAGGTCCATCACCGTTTGCGCCGTCCTCTCGGCCCCATCGAGGCGCAGCGGCGATCCCACGCCCGGTGCCGGGCGCTGCAAGGCCGACACTATGGCCGCCGTCATGCGCTGCCCATCCATTGCGCTCTCCGGCAGGACCGTGGCCAGGCCAAGACGGGCCAGCCGATCTGCCCGTTCCGTCTGCTCGGTCTCGCCGCCGCTGGCAAACGGCACCAAAACCGCGCGGCACCCGGCCCCGAGGATATCGCACACCGTGTTGTAACCCGCCTGCGAAACCGAAAGCCGCGCCGATCCAAGTAACGCCACGAAGTCGCGGCGAAACCTGACCAGCTCCACCCCCGACCGCGCACGGGCGGCAAATTGGTCGAAATCCGCTTGCGGCAGGTTCGGACCCGCGATGACACACCAGCGCCCCACCTCCGGCAACCTCTCTGCGGCGTCAAGTGTTGCCGCCAACATTCCGGCGCCAACCGCACCGCCCCCGGCGGAAACGATCACGTCGTAGCACGCGGTTGAGGGTTCCGGGACCGGGGCCGCGACCAGGCCGGTGTAAATCACCTTGTCCGTGATCTGTGCTGCCAGCGGAAACGTCTCTTCCAATCGCACGAAAGCGGGATCGCCGTGGACGAGCACGTGGTCGTAATGCGCTTTGACAAGTGCGACGGTCTCTTCATCCCGCCCCGGCTTGGCGCGTTCCTGCAGAATGTCGCGGACCGAAGCGCAAAGAAACGGCCGCGGAGCCATCGCCGCGATGGCCTCGATCAGGGGCAACAATTCGAACCGCATCTGTCTGCGGCCAAAGGGAAACGCCTCGGTGAGGACGACCTGTGGCCTCACCTGCGCAAGGGTCTCCAGCAGCAAATCCCGCCGTCGCGACCTGAACGCTTCATCCAGCGGTCGCCCGTCCGCGTCGACAAGACCGCCAAACCCTTCGCCACTTGCCACGGCGGGCAGGGCGACATGGTCGATTCCGGTGCCGGGAAATCCCGCCACGGGCATCCCGCCGGTGACGACCGTGACCTGCGCCCCTTGGCGGACAAGGGCTGCCGCGATCCGGCTGGTGCGGGCCAGATGGCCGATCCCCAGAAGATGCTGGACATACATCAGAGCGCGCATCGGTCCGCTCATCCGGCGCCTTTCCAACCCTGAGCGAACAGCGCCGACAATTGCCTGATACTGCTATGATAGTCGAAATTCGCCCGCACCTCTGCCTCTGCCAAAGCCCCCAGACGTGCCCGCAACGCCGGATCGCGGATCGCCCGGGTCAGGGACTCGGCCAATGCCGCCACATCCTCCGGCGGCACCAGAAGGCTGGTCGTGCCATCGACGAACACCTCCGGAATGGCCGAAATCGCCGTCGCGACGATGGCAAGCCGCTGACTCGCCGCTTCGACCAGCACATTTGGCAGCCCGTCGCGGTCGCCGTCAGGCGTGATCCGGCTGGCGAGTGCAAAGATGTCCGCTGCACGATACGCCCCCAGCACATCCCGTTGGTCCATCGCTCCGCGCCATTCGCAGTGAACTGCAATGCCAAGCTTTGTCGCCAATTGTTGCATCGAGCTTGTTTCGCCACCGGCCCCGATGTGGACGAACCGCCAGGCCAAATCTGGCGGCACCTCGGCCAGTGCGCGCAGGAGGAGATCGTATCCCTTCTTTGGCACCGCCCGTCCCACGCTGAGGATAACAACCGGCTCTGCCGATCCATCGCGCATCGACAGGGCGGTTTCGGACGCCGGAAATCGATCAAGGTTCAAACCGTGATAGCTCAAATGGACGCGCGTCGCGTCAGGCGCCAACAGCCGGAGGTGGTCCGCGCCCGTCTGCGTGCAAGTTACCGCCCAGCGTGCCGCGTCGAGCTTGCGTGCTATCTCGGCCGGTCGGGACGTCCAGATATCCTTGGCATGGGCCGACACCGACCACGGGATACCCGTCATCAGGCTCGCATAGCCCGCGACCGAGGCCGGAGTATGCAGGAAATGGGCGTAAATCCATTGGCCGCCCTCGGGCCATTCCGCCGCCAGCACCGCCGCCTGCCCAAAGCGCCGGATCCGGTTCCGGCCCGGATCGCCGGGAAGATCGCGCAAGAACTGCCGCAGGGCCACACCAAATCCCGGCATCGCTCGGCAACGCCACAGGCTGCGCAGCACCCGCAGCGGTTCGTCGTGCAGATACTCCGGCAGATAGGTCACTGGGGCGACGATCTCGTCATGCACCGGATGGCGCTTGACGTCGGTCGGATGCCGCATCGACACCAGCGAAAGCGCGAAGCCCGCCTGTTCCAGCCCGCGCAATTCCTGCGCGATGAAAGTTTCCGAGAGGCGCGGATAACCCTTGAGAATAACGACGATGCGACGGAGCGGGTCAGTCGCCCGGCTCATGTAGCCGCCACTTCCCCGACGTGCCCGGCGCGCCGTTCGAGGAGGTCGGCCATGATCGCAGAAATCTGATCCAGCCCGTCCATGCCCAGGGTTTCACCGCTGCGCGATGGCGGATCGCGGTCCGGCAGCGCCCGCAAGGCTGCGGCAAGACGCCGGGGGTCGTTCGCCTCGGCGGGCAGCAGCATGTCCACCAGGCCGAGTTCCGCCGCGCGTCGGGCGCGGATAAGTTGCTCTTCGCGTGGCACAATCCGTGGCACGATCAGCGCTGGCTTGTCGAACGACATGATCTCGCAGAACGTGTTGTAGCCGCCCATGGCGACGACTGCCTGCGCCCCCGCCATCAATTCCTCGAGCCGCGAATCAAAACCGATCACGGCGATCTGCGGGATCGACGCGGCCTGCTGCAAAAGCGTCTGACGTCGCTCGGAGGGCATGTATGGACCCAGGACCACCAATGCCTTGTGCGGCAGGTCCGGATCGGCGCGATAGGCCGCCAGCACATCGGTGACCAGTTCGGCGCCGTCTTCGCCGCCGCCGGTCGTCACCAGAATGTATTCGCCTTTGGGCTTGTGCATCATCAGTTCGGCATGCTCTGCGCTGCGCTTGAGAAAGCCGACAAAGTGCATCTTGTCGCGCAGCCGCTTTGGCACCGCAAGCCCGACCAGCGGATCGTAGAAATCGGGCGGACCATAGGCCCAAATCTGATCGTAGTAGTGGTCGATCTTGGCCATCACGTCGTTACGCTGCCATTCGGCATCCAGCAGGTGCGGCGCATCCATCACCTCGCGCAGACCCAGCACGAGATGCGCGCCCTGCGCCTTCAGATGCGCCAACGTCTCCTCCAGCTCGCCGCGCAGACCCATCGGCTCTTTGTCGGTAATGAAGATGTCCGGTTTGAAGGTCTCTGCCGTGTGGCGGATGATGGACTGGCGCATCGACAGGGTGTCCTTGACGTCGATATGGGTCGACAGCGACGTATATTCGCCATTGCGCAGCTTGATCACGCTGGGGATCTTCACAAAGTCCACCCGGGCGCGATAGTCAAAATTACCTGCAATGCTGGCGCCCGAAATGATCAGCACAGTGACGCCCCGGAAATTTTCGACCAGCGAATGTGCAATCGTGCGGCAGCGCCGCAGATGACCAAGACCAAAGGTATCGTGGCTGTACATCAGCACACGCGCATTTTCGAAACGAAGTTTCATCTCATTGCCTTCCGGCCCGCTTTCCGGCGGACCTACCAGTGCTTGTCAGGGAAACGGCCCATACTCGACCGCTATCTATAAGGATCGGCCGCATCGCGCAGACCGTCGCCAAGGAAATTGAACGCGAGGATCACCAGAATGACGGGAACGATAGGATACAAAAGCCAGGGGTAGATCGCGATCACATTCACGCTGCGCGCCTCGCTCAGCAGGATGCCCCAACTGGTGATCGGCGGCCGCAGTCCCAATCCAAGAAAACTCAGCGCGGTTTCGCCAAGGATCATCCCCGGCACCGTCAGCGTCGCGCTGGCGATCAGGTGCGACATGAAACCGGGGACAAGATGCCGCCCGATGATCCGGCCCGACCCGGCCCCCATAACCTGCGCCGCCGTCACATAATCCTCCTCGCGCAACGAAAAGAGCTTGGAGCGCACCGCCCGCGCCATTCCCGTCCAATCCAGCAAACCGAGGATCAGCGTGATCCCGAGATAGACAAAGATCGGACTCCAGGTGATCGGAATGATCGCCGCCATCGCCATCCAGAGCGGGATGCTCGGGATCGACTGCAACACTTCGGTGATCCGGGTCAGAGCCATATCGACCCAACCGCCGTGATAGCCCGCAAGCCCGCCGATCACGATGCCGAGAACGAAACTGATCGCGACGCCAAAGAGGCCGATCGTCAGCGATATCCGTGCGCCGTAAAGGATCCGCGACGCCACGTCCCGCCCCAGCCGGTCCGTCCCAAGCAGGTAGAAATCCTCGCCCTCAGCTGGACAGACAAGGTGCAGATCGGCGTCCACAAGGTTCCAGAACTTGTAGCTATCGCCACGACAGAAAAAGCGCAGGCGATTGATCTTGGTCACGTCATCGACGTAGACGCGCTGCAGTGTGTTCAAATCGAGGCTCATCTTGCGACCGTAGACGAACGGCCCCTCAAGTTGGCCCTCATTAAACAGATGCACCCGTTGTGGCGGCGCGTAGATCGCCTCGAGGTTGCGGGTTTCCAGACTGTAGGGCACCAGAAATTCGGCAAATCCGATCGCCCCATACATCACGACCAGAAAGATCAGCGAGGCGACCGCCAGCCTGTGTCTCCTGAGCTTCCACCACATCAGCCGCAGCTGCGAGGTGGTCATACCTGCGGTTTCCTGCTCGACATGCCGGGCCATCGAATTCGGATCAAAGGGGGCGGTGGAAACGTAATGCACCATCTCCTCGCCCGGTTCCGGCAGTGACGCGCTCATTTCGTGCTCGCCCCGCCCAATCGGATGCGCGGATCCAGGAAGGCCAGCGCAATGTCGGACACCAGCATCCCGATCACCGTGAGGAACGCCAGAAACATCAGGAACGATCCGGCCAGATACATGTCCTGACTTTGCAGGGCCTTGATCAGCATCGGTCCCGTCGTTTCGAGCGAGAGCACGATCGCCGTCACCTCGGCCCCGGAAATGATCGAGGGCAGAATAGAACCGATGTCGGAGACGAAGAAATTGAGTGCCATGCGCAGCGGATATTTTCGCAAAAGCGGCCCGGGTTTCATCCCCTTGGCGCGCGCCGTAACCACATATTGTTTGTGCAATTCGTCAAGCAAGTTCGCCCGCAGCCGCCGGATCATCCCTGCGGTTCCAGCCGTGCCGATAATGATGACCGGAATCCATAGGTGTTCGAGGATCGACGTGAACTTGTCCCAACTCATCGGCTGCCCGAGATATTTCTGGTCCATCAGGTTTCCGATCGAGGTGCCGAACCAAATGTTGGCGAAATACATCAGGACGATCGCCAGAACGAAATTTGGCACCGAGATGCCAATCATCCCGACCAGCGTCAGTCCGTAGTCGCCCCAGCTATACTGATGCGTCGCCGAGTAGATGCCGATCGGAAAGGCCAGCACCCAGGTAAAGACGATCGTGACGAACGACAGCATCATCGTCAGCCAAAGCCGATCGCCGACGACGTCCGACACCGGCAGACGGTATTCGAACGAATAGCCGAAATCGCCGTGCAGCATTCCGCCCGCCCAGTAAAGATAGCGCACCGGCAACGGTTCGTCGAAATGATAGCGCGCTTTCAGTTGTTCGATTTCCGCGAGATCGGCGGATTCACCCAAGGCCCGCAATTCGGCGACGTAGCTCTCGAAGTAATCGCCGGGCGGCAGTTCGATGATGATAAAGACCAGCGCCGAGATCAGGAACAACGTTGGCACCATCGCCAGAACGCGCCAGACAAGGTAGCGCAAAAGGCTCATGCAGGGGTCTCGTTCCAGAACGTGTCGGGCATGTAAACCCCAAGAAAACTCGACGGATCGTAGCTGAAAAGTGCGTCCGTCGGGAGGTTGCGCAGCCAGTTGGCCGCAACAATCGGCTGCATCGTGGCGTTCACTGTGCCGATGGTGAAAACCTGATCGGCGTGAATTTCGAGCATCTGCGTCCAAATTTCCGTGCGCTCTTCGGTCGATCTGCTTTGGCGCCACTGATTGAACAAGTCGACAAGCCGCTGCACTTCGGGCAGGTCGGGTGCCGTGCCCTGCCGTCCGCTCGACAGAAAATAACTGCCCCACAGCGGCCATTGCAGTTGATCGTCCAGTGTCGGGGCCAGTTGCGCGGGTGACATGTCCGCCGTCGCGACCCCGTTATCCAGCCCGCTGAAGACCGACATCACGATCTCGCCGCCAACGGCCCGGCTGCGGAACAGGTCGCGTTCTGAACTGCGCGGGAAAATCGCCAGCCCGATCTTGCGGAACTGGCCGCGGATCAGCTCGAGCACATCGGTTTCAAGCGTGCTCTCGCCCGCCGATTCCACGATGATGTTTGCGGGCCGTCCGTCCGGAAGAAGCCGCAGACCGACAGCGTTGCGCTTGTCCAGACCCGCTTCGTCAAGCAGCCGGTTCGCCGCCTCGGGGTCATAGTTGGCGTAGGCGGCGGCGTATTCCGGTTTGAAGAGCGGGCTTTCGGGCAGCAAAGTATCGGCGCTTTCCGTCGCCAGCCCGTAAAAAAGCGCTGAATTGATCTCCGACCGGTCCATCGCCAGCGACATGGCGCGCCGCACGCGAACATCGCGCATCACCGCGTTCCAGCCCGGGTCCTTACAGTTGAGATTGGGAAACAGCGACACCCGCGACCCCTGCGTGCGCTTCCAGAGTGACACAGTGACCGGGTGAATGGCCTCGGCCTGCTTCAGAAGGGTGAAATCCGCGAAATCAAGTCCGAGGAATTGCAGGTCGCTTTCGCCCGTCGCCGTCTTGGCCGAAATGATATCGAACGAACTGACGTTGAGAACGAAGCGGTCGATATAGGGCAGTTGCACGCCGTTTTCGTCGACCCGGTGAAAATAGGGATTGCGCTCAAAGACGAATTGCTCGGCCGGCGGACTTGTGCGCGGCCTCCAGGGCTCCAGGGTCGGCAGATCGGGGTTTTCCGGGCGGTTGGAACGCGAGAGCTTTTGGTAAAGCGACACCCAGTCGTCGACCTTGTTGGCCGAGATTGCCGCAGCGATTTTGTCGGCGTCCCCGTATTTCGGGTGAAAGGGTTTGAGATAGGCCGAGGGCACCATCAGCCGCAGCCCGACGGGGCGTGCAAGATTGGGCAGAAACTCCGGGCTTGGCTTCTCCCAGCTGATGCGCACTGTCAGGGGGTCGACGATCTCGACCACCGGGGCCTTGCCGTCGACGAGATAATCCGTCGGCGGGCCCTCGGAATAGATCTCGGGATTGAGCGCGATATCCTCCCAGAAGAACCGGAAATCCTCGGCGGTGAACGGGCTGCCGTCCGACCAGCGATGCCCGTCGCGCAGGTGGAAGGTATAGATGCGATCCTCCTCGACCTCATAGGCCGCAAGCACATCAGGCTGGAGCGCAAAGCGCATGTCATAGCCGACCAGCCGGGCATAACCGTTGACCGGCATATGGCGCACGTCCCGTTGCCCGCCGATCAGCGTTCTTATCGTGCCGCCCGACTTGCCCGGCTCGCGTCCCATTGCGGCAAGGTTCACCACCCGGGGGTTGCGCGGCAATCGGTCCGCCATTTCCGGCATTTCGCCGCTGGCCACCCGGGCGGCGAAAAATTCTGTTTCGGCGAAACCGGCGCGGGCGACTGCGCCAAGCCCAGCCGCGCCCAAAAGAGTCAGGCTTTGACGTCGCGTGATCATGATCTCAGCTCCCTTGCATCCACGTTGCGTTGCGCCAGAACGACATGGCCGTCGCCCAGATCGGTCGGCACCATCGCGTCGCTGCCGCCGTCCGGGCGGAACGCCGGTGCCCAACATTCGCGCGCCGCGTCACTTGACAGCGCCGCGGTCGCGAAATCCAAAGGTCGCTCGAGGTCAGGATAAGGCACAGCCGCCAGCAAGGCGCGGGTGTAGGGATGCACCGGCACACGCATCAGCACTTCAACCGGCGCCATTTCCACGATCCGCCCGGCCCACATCACCGCGACCCGGTCTGCCATGTAATTCACCACTGCCAGATTGTGCGAGATGAAAAGATAGGTCAGGCCCATTTCCTTTTGCAAATCCTTCAGCAGATTGAGCACCTGCGCTTGCACCGAGACATCCAGCGCCGATACCGGCTCGTCGCAAACGATCAGATCGGGGCTCAGCGCTAGGGCGCGGGCAATGCCGATACGCTGCCGCTGGCCGCCCGAGAAACTATGCGGATACCGCTGCAAGGCGCCGTCTTCCATGCCCACCGCCTTGAGAAGCATCCGCACCGCTTCTGTCCGGCTGACCGCATCGCCGATGCCGTGGATTTCCAGCGGCTCGGCGACGATATTGCGCACCGTCATCCGGGGCGAAAGCGATGAAACCGGGTCTTGAAAGATCATCTGCATCTTGCGCTGCAATTGCCGGGCGGACGGCCCAAGGGCGCTCAGGACATCGACCGGGCCGGTTCCGTCGTCGTAGATCACCCGGCCGTTGTCCGGCCGCACGGCCCGCATCAGAATCTTGCTGACCGTCGTTTTTCCGCTGCCGCTTTCGCCGACAAGACCCAGACACTCGCCGCGTCGCACGTCAAAGCTCACATGGTCGACCGCCGGAGCGGTCACCGGCGCGGGCTGAAACCAGCCTTTGCTCTTGCGGTTGCCAAAGGTCTTGCTGATCCCGTGAACCGCAAGCAAAGGCGGCGCGGTCGCGGCCTGTTCCGGCTCGGGTGCCCGGACCCGTCCCGGCAAGGTCGCAAGCCCGCCGCCGCCCGCTGTGCCGATTTCGCGCAGCGGCCGCAACCTTTCGCCGGGATGCATGTCGAAATGCGGAATCGCGCCCATCAATCCTTTGAGGTAGGGATGGGTCGGATCGCGAAAGATCGAGCCCACCGTCCCCGACTCCATGATTTCACCCTGATAAATCACCACGACTTCGTCCGCGATATTCGCGACCACGCCCAAATCATGGGTGATCAACAGCACGGCCATGCCCAGTTCGGCCTGCAAATCCTTCAAAAGCTTCATGATCTGCGCCTGAATCGTCACATCCAGTGCCGTCGTCGGCTCGTCTGCGATCAGCAGGGCCGGACGACAGATCAGTGCCATGGCGATCATCGCGCGCTGCCGCATGCCGCCGGACATTTCAAAGGGATACTTGTCGACCATCTGGGCCGGATGCCGAAATCCGACAAGATCCAGCATCTCGACACAATCGGCAAGACGCGAGGCTGCGCTGCCGATGCCGTGGATTTTGAGAACCTCGGTGATCTGGTCCCCGATCGTGTGCAAGGGCGAGAACGAGGTCATCGGTTCCTGAAAAATCTGGCTCATCCGTTTGCCGCGAATGGCCCTGATTTTCAGCCCGTCGCGCGGCAGTTTCAGAATATCGACGGTTTCGCCATCGCCTGACGGATCGGTAAACAGAACCCTGCCGCGCACGACCGCCGCCGAACTTTGCAGGCCCATGACTGTCTGACCGATGACCGACTTGCCCGATCCGGATTCGCCGACCAGTGCGGTCACCTTTCCCGGAAGGATCCGCAGGCTGGCATCGTTGACGGCGCGCAAGGTGCCCCGCATGAGCGGAAAGGCAACGCTCAGCCCCTCGATCCGCAACAAGTCCTTGCCCGGCATCATCCAGCTTTTTCCCCGTGGTTCCAGTGCAATGACTGCGCGGCCAAATCACCTGTTAACTGTGCCGGATAGTATCGGATGACGGGCCAATGTCTATTCTGTTCCCGTGAAATTGCCACGGCGCCAGTTTCACACAGCTGCCGGGCAGTCGATCCGCTCGATCTTGCCCGCACCCGACAACCGGAAAACCGCATCCTGCGGAATCTCCAGTCGCATCGCGCGCAGCGGTTCCAGCCCCGCGTGTATCCCTCGCAAGACCCGCCCCGCGATGGCGTGAGAAACCAGCACATGCGGCCTTTCATCTGCCCCGATCTCGCGCAAGAAACCGGTTAGCCGATCCGCGACCTCTGCGTAGCTTTCGCCGCCAGGCGCGCCGAAGAACCATGTGTTGCGCTCGAATGATGCGCGCACGCCGGGCCAGTCGGCGTCGATCTCGGCGGCCGTCAAACCTTCCCAAACGCCAAGATCGACTTCCGTCAGGCGCGGCTCGGTACGCACCGGCAGCCCGCCCAGTGCCGCAGCGACGATCTGCGCGGTTTCCGTCGCCCGGCGCAGCGGACTGGACCAGATGATACTCTGTGACGCTGCGATATGCGGCACTAGGCCCCTCGCCATTGCATCCGCCTGTGCCCGTCCTCGGGCAGTCAGCACCGTATCGACGCGGCCCTGGTAGCGCCCTGCGGCGTTAAATTCGGTCTGCCCGTGCCGCAGCAGATAGATCATTCCGATCCAGACTGTTGATAAAGGAAATACCGCCCGGCCTGCACCGACGACGGCAGCGGCAAGGCCCGCAACGCCGGATGTTCCAGCGGCAGGCCGGATACTGCGATGCCGCCGGGCGCCAGCAGACCAGCGACCAGCACCGGCAACCAGACCAGCGTCAACGCATCTTTGTCCTCATATCCGGTCCCGATGTCGGCATGGACGAGCGCCGCCGCGCTGCCGACGAAAGCCGACGCCGTTTCGGCAATCTCGCCCAGAATCAGATCGCCCTCTGGCGGGATCGAGGATTTGTGGGCGCCGAGTACCCGGTCGAAGGCGACGATCCGCCGCCCTGCGAACCGCTCGCGCAGATGTGTATAGGTTCGCCCGTTGCCCAGCCCGATTTCCAGCACCGCGCCTGCGTCGGGCAACGCCAGATCCCGCGCCACATGATCGAGAATGTCGCGCTGCGCGGTCAGGCGGCGGATGACGCTGTCGAGTCTGCTCATGGTTCAGGCCTTGCTGATCTGTTTGCCGCTCAGGCCGCGCCGGGCAAACACATTGCGTGTATCCACGATCAGGGCAGCCCAATCGGCAAGTGCGGCATAATCCACCGCGTCGTGATCGGTCGCAATCAGCACCGCGTCGTAACCGCGAATCGCGGCCTCGTCCCACTTTACCGACCGGCGCCCCATCAGATGCTTGTATTCCCGGGTGCTCGGAATCTCGGCGACGAAGGGGTCAAAGTAGTCTGCCCGCCCGCCATGCGCCTCGATCAGTTCGATCAGCCGCAGCGACGGGCTTTCCCGGATGTCGGGCACGTTCTTCTTGTAGGCCAGCCCTACCACCAGGACCCGCGACCGGCTCAGCGCCTTGCCCGCCTGCCGGTCCAGCGCCTCGGCCAGCCGCTGCACGACATGCCGCGGCATCGCCGAATTGATCTCTCCCGCCAATTCGATAAAGCGCGTCGGCTGATCGAACTCCCGACTTTTCCAAGTGAGATAGAAGGGGTCGATCGGGATGCAGTGACCGCCGAGTCCGGGGCCGGGATAGAACGGCATGAAGCCAAAAGGCTTGGTTCGCGCGGCATCCACAACCTCCCAGATGTCGATCCCCATCGCTTCGTAGACAACCTTCAGCTCGTTGACCAAGGCGATGTTGACCGCGCGAAAGACATTCTCGGTGATCTTCACCGCCTCCGCTGTGCGGGAAGACGAAACCGGCACCACAGTCGCCACTATCGCACCGTAAAACGCCTGCATCAGCGTCAGCGCCTCGACACCGTCGGCACCCACGACCTTGGGGATCGTCGAGGTATGGAAATCGCGATTGCCGGGATCTTCGCGCTCGGGCGAAAAGCCGAGAAAGAATTCCTGCCCCGCCGACATCCCGCTCGCTTCGAGGATCGGCCGCACGACCTCATCCGTGGTGCCCGGATAGGTGGTCGATTCCAGCACCACAAGTTGTCCCGCCCGCAGCGTCGCCGCAATGTCCCGGCTCGTGCGTTCCACAAAGGACAGGTCCGGCTCTCGGTATTTCGTCAGTGGCGTCGGCACACAGATCGCAATCACGTCGCAGTCCTCAAGCCGCCCGAAATCGCAGGTCGCCGCGAACCTTCCGGCTTCACATTCCGCGCGCAGTACATCCGAGGGCACCGCCGCGATATAGCTCTCCCGCGCGTCGATCTTGTCGATCTTGCCGGGGTCGATATCAAAGCCCGTGACCCGGAACCCGGCGCGCGCACAGGCCATCGCCAACGGCAGTCCGACATAGCCAAGCCCGATCACACCGACCCGGGCCGCATGCGACCGAAGCTTCGCAAGCAGCGGCTCGAAAGACGGTGATGACACGGCGGGTCTGGCTCCGTTCTGAGGCTGCAAACGCCCTTTGGAGATGGAGAAATCCGTCCGCGCTGTCAAGCTCGCGCCCCTTGCGGCACTTGCCAGACAGATGCGCAGATGCCAGACAGGCAAGTGGCCGATCCGGTCCTGCGCTGCCATGACAACCCGGAGCACGCGGCTGTTGACCTGAAACCCCGCGCCGACGGACCGCCCCGGATGACCCGCCGCATCGCCTTTTATGCGCCCCTCAAGGCCCCCGATCACCCGGTGCCGTCCGGCGACCGGATGATGGCTCGTCAGCTGATTGCGGCACTCACGGCGGGCGGATTTGCACCCCGGATTGCGACCTCGCTGCGCAGTTACCTGCCTGACCCGCTGGACCAAGCCCGCGCCGACGGCCTCCGGGCGCAGGCAGCGGTCGAAGTGGACCGTATTGCCGCAGACTGGAACCGGGACGGCCCGCCTGCGGTTTGGGTCTGCTATCATCCCTATTACAAATCGCCCGATCTGATCGGTCCGCCACTGTGCCGCCGCTTTGGCATCGCCTATGTGACAATCGAAAGCTCCTGGTCCGGGCGTCGCAATATCGGCGTTTGGGTCGGCACTCAGGACTGCGTCCTCGGCGGTCTTGAGCAGGCCGCGCTCAATATCTGTCTGACCCGCCGCGACCGGGACGGCATCGCCGAAGTGGCGGCCGGGGCGGCGACGGCACTCCTCAGTCCCTTCATCGACGCCACACCCTTTTCGCGCTACCCGCCTGCGCCCGAACCCGGCCGTCTGATCACCGTCGCCATGATGCGCCCTGGCGACAAGTTTGAGAGTTACCGCCTGCTGGCGGAGTCGCTTACCGGCCTCTCCGACCTGTCGTGGCGTCTTTCGGTCATCGGCGACGGACCCGAGCGCGCGGCGGTCGCGCGGCTTTTCGCACCCGTCCGGGACCGGATCGACTGGCACGGGGCCCTGTCGACAGATGCGGTTGCCCGGGCTCTTTCGGGTGCCGCGCTCTACGTTTGGCCCGGATGCGGCGAGGCCTATGGCATTGCATACCTCGAAGCGCAGGCGGCGGGGCTGCCGGTCGTTGCACAGCAGGTCGCCGGTGTGCCCGAGGTGGTCGCCGACGGGCAGACCGGTCTGCTGACGCCGGCGGCCGATCCGCAGGCCTTCGGGGCCGCCATCCGCCGCCTTCTGACCGATGCCGACGCCCGCAGATTGCTCGGGTCCGCCGCGCGGCCGCGGATCGCGGCGCATCACACCGCCGAGAGTGCCTCGCGCCGTTTGGCGGCGCTGCTCGCCCCCTTCGCCGGACCCGCCTCATGACAACCGCCTTTGCCCCGCTCATCGCCGCACTCGACGCCCGCGCGGCTCGCGGCGAGACCGCCCGCTTTTGGCTGCGCGACGACGATGCGGTCGAACCCACGCCCGCGCTCGATCGGCTCATCGGGCTCACCGCCGACCACGCGGTGCCTTGCCTTTTGGCGGTTATCCCGGCGCACTCAGGCGCTCGGCTGGCGACCCGGCTCGACGGCGCCCCGCATGTGAGCGTCGCGCAACACGGCTGGTCGCATATGAACCACGCCGCGCCCACGGCCAAGAAATGCGAACTCGGCGCCGACCGGCCGCTGCCCGAGGTGTTGTCGGAACTGGCCGCAGGGATGACCCGACTCCGGTCCTGGCACGGGCCGCGGTTTCTGCCCATTCTTGTGCCGCCTTGGAACCGGATCGCGCCGGCTGTCGCCGATGCCCTTGGTGCGCTTGGCTTTCAGGCCCTGTCGGTCTTCGGGCCGGAAAAGACGGGCCGCATTCCACGTCTCAACACCCAAATCGATCTGATTGACTGGCACGGCAACAGGGGCGGGCGCGACCCGGCTGCCCTCGTGGCCGATCTGCTGGCCGCGCTCGACGCCGGCCTGCCTGATATCGGCCTTCTGACTCACCATCTCGTACATGACGCAGCGGCCTGGCGTTTTGTCGCTGACCTGCTTGGCCACACATCGCGACATCCGGCCTGCCAATGGCACGGCGCGCAGAACCTCCTGCATGACCGCCTCACTCCACCCGGCTGATGCGTTCAAAACCTCGTCGCAGTGTGATTTCGCCAGGATTGTCAAGCCAGGCTGCCGGGGCTACCCTGCCCTATCCGGTCGCCTCTAACTTCCTGGGCAAGGCCCGGATCTAGCCGCCGCCGCAGAGTCAATCGCCCCGAACAGGAATACGATTTTGAAAACATTGCGCGATTCGGTCTGGGGGTTTCTGGCATTTGTTCTGAACGGCGGCCCCAGCAGCGCCGGTATCCCGCCCCGGGTGATCGCCGAGATCGACCGGCGCGAGGCGGCGGCCGAACGCCTGATCGGCTGGGTCCAGCTTGCCGTCGTCGTGGCTTTTGCGACCCTGTATAGCGTTGCCCCAAGGGCCGAAGGCAGTTCTGGCGAGAATTTTGTTCCCCTCACGCTCGTGGCCTATTTCGTTTTCACGGTGTTTCGCTTGGCGCTGTCCTACCGCATCACCCTGGCTTGGTGGTTTCTGGTCCTGTCGATCATCATCGACGTGGCGCTCCTCTGCGGGCTGATCTTCTCGTTTCACATTCAGTATGCCCAGCCCGCCGCCTTCTACCTCAAGGCGCCGACGATGATTTATCTTTTCATCTTCATCAGCTTGCGCGCCTTGCGCTTCGATCCGCGCTATGTGCTCGTGACCGGACTGATCGCCGTGATCGGTTGGCTTTCGATGGTCGTCTTTGCCCTCGTATCTGACATGGGCGAAATGCGCATCACCCGCAATTACGTCGAATATCTTACCTCGAACTCGATCCTGATCGGCGCCGAAATCGACAAGAGCCTGACCCTCCTCGGCGTCACCCTGATCCTGTCGATGGCGCTTTACCGGGCCCGCTCTGTGCTTTTTCTCGCCGCCCAAAGCGCCAGCGCCGCCGACGATCTCAGGCACTTCTTTGCGCCCGAGGTGGCCCGCTCGATCACCTCATCGGACGAGCTTCCCGGCGCCGGCCATTGCGAAACACGTGAGGCGGCGGTGCTTTTCGTCGATGTCCGCAACTTTACCCCGGTCGCCGAAACGCTGCCGCCCGAAGTGGTCATGCAGGTCCTCGCGCATTATCAGCAAATCGCGCTCAGCCAGATCCAGCGGTTCAACGGGCGCGTGGACAAGTTCATGGGCGACGGTATCCTCGCTACGTTCGGTGCCATCGATGGCAGTGACACCTTTGCCGTCGATGCGCTGCACGCGGCTCGGGAGGTCATCCTCGCCCTGGATGCGAACGCTGACGACTTCACTGCCCTCGGCTGGACTGGCCCTTTCCAAACCGGTGCAGCGGTCGCCGCAGGCTCTCTGACAGTCGGCGTGATCGGTGCCGAGGGGCGGCTCGAATTCACCGTGATCGGCAATCCGGTGAACCTTGCCGCCAAGCTGGAAAATGCCAACAAATCGCAAGCCACCCGCGCCCTGACAGATGCCGGAACGCTGCGCATCGCCCGTTTGCAGGGCTTCGTTGTTCCGGTCAACGCCCGACCCAAGGCTATCATCGACGGACTGTCGCATCGCGTCGACCTTGTCATCCTCGCCTGAGTGACTCCGGTTTCGGGCCGCCGACAGCATATCACCCGAAGACTTCAGGTTCATCGAACACTTGTTTGGCAGGCTAGGAAGCGCAGTCATAAACGCCTGGCAGGCTCGGCGGTTATGCGCGGCTTTTCCGGCCTGGCCATCGTGTTGTCCTCGTTTGCTCAGGGTGACCGCGATCAACAACGCGGGTCGCCCGTCGATCCGGGCATCGGCCAGAAATCCTCCGAAATAGGGTGGGATGCCGGGCAAGGGCGTCTGGATCGCGGCCCGTAACCCGGCCATCGTATCCGCGAAAATCAGCGGGTCCGATGTCAGCCAACCAGCGGGTGGCGCGGCGTCCAGCCCTGCCGCCAGCGAGAACAGCGCCGCTTGATATCTTGGACGATCTTCTCACCAGCACTTTTCCGCCCTTCGGATGTCTGTCTCATCTCCCACCCCTTGTGGTTACGGTGAGCCGGAATCCCTCTTTGAGAAAATCACCCGATTTGGACCCACATGAGCTGACTCCAAGGGGAGCAGGTCAGACGCGGACGTTTCAGGGGATAGATCAGAATTTGTTCCGGGCCAATGCACGAGGTGTGGCCTCCAGCAAAGGTCGCGCGGTTCACTTGCGCCGCGCGCCGCGATGGGGCTGCGGCAGGCGTCAGTGGATTTATCCAAGATAGACGTGATAGTATATGACGTATGTTGTTGGTGAAGGATCTCGGCTTACTACTTCGGAGTAGGAACATGACTACGAGAGTTTTTCTGAGTTTCGTAATGGCAGTTGCGACGGCCCTGGGAGCAGGAACGCACGACAGCGCAGCGCGAACCATTGACGACAGTGATCATGTGGCGCTGCTTTTTGCCGGGCGCTCAGTTATGTCGAGCAACCAACCACTCATCCGCGATGAAGCGAAGGACGACAGGGTTTCTTCGTCGGGCAATTGCGTTGCCCAAGTGGCTGACGCCCATTTCGCTGCCAACGGAGAGCGCCCGATGACAGATGATCTGACCGAATTGCAGTTTATGCCGATCGAGACTCAGCTTTTGGCCATGTCTGAGGTCGTCAATGAGAGTCAGGATTTGATCAATACATCTGGTCTGGGCCTTAAAAGGTTCATTCCGGCGATCTTCGCGCGGCTCGATAACGAAGGCTTTGGCGAAAGAGTCGGATACATTGCCAAGGTCAAAGCGACCGCTCCGCTCCAACTAATACGAAATCGAACGGCCCGGCCGGATACATGGGAGACGGAAGTGATCAAGGACAGAATTCTTGGCGCCGGCTGGCCGAAGAGCGGATCCTGGTCCGAAATCGTCGTTACCATTACCGCCAGCGAATTTCAGATGCTTCACTCGGGGGATTACTCGAAATTTTGCCTGTCGTGTCATGGCGTACCTATCGGACCGGTAGGCGCATCTGGTGATCCGAAGGAGGGCGATCCTGACGAAGCCATTTCAATAGCGCTAAAAGAATAACCGAGATGCAACGGTCTTTGCGCGAACGCCTAAGCGAACATAGCATTCCGCTCAAGATCGGCTCGCTATCCGCCGCCCTTCTTGGCGCCATAATCGTGTCAACGACGATTATGGCGTGGGATTTTGCTGCAAATCAGCGCCGCATATCGGACGCGACCGCGCGGTTCCATTCCCTTCAGGTGGCGGCTGATGCGGACCGTCACTTTGGACAATTGCGCTATTGGATGACGGATCTATCGGTTAGCCTGCTGACTCAATCTGAACGAAACGCCCTTAAGGCGCGCGAACTGCTTAACGCTGACCTTGCGGCGCTTGAAGTCTTTGCCCCCGACCCTGCGCAACAGATCCGCGCGGCGACCGCAACCTATTTCGACGGCGCGATGATCGCGGTAGAGGCATATACCGACGGCAACCGTGTCATCGGCAATACCAACCTCGCGGCCGCACGACAAAGCAGCGACGCTGTGGCCGCCGCACTTTCCGGACTGGTCGCGTCTTTGGCGGCAGAAGCCGACAGCGCCAATCGTATCGCGTCCGAGGCCGCCAGCCGCGCGCAACGCCGGGCACTGATTGCAACCGCCGTGATCGTATTTCTGGGGGCGTCACTTACGGTATGGGCACTACGTTCAATCCTGAGACCGCTGCGGCGAATCGACCGCGCAATGACCCAGTTGAATGACGGTGCGGAGGTAGCGGACTTGCCGCCGGTCGGCCCGGACGAGTTTGGCCGTATGGCGCGAACGCTGCGCACGTTGCACGAAAGCCAACTTGCCCGCCGCAAACTCGAGGATGCCGCCGCCCTGCAGCGTCGAACCGTCATCACTGCGGTTGAGACAATTCCCGACGGGTTTGCGCTGTTCGACGCGCAAGACCGCTTGGTCCTGACCAACGAGCCCTACCGGCAGATGTTTGCCTCGGTCGCCGAGTATCTGGTCGAGGGCACCACTTTCGAGCAGATTGTCCGCGCCCGTATTCGCTCGGGTCTGGTAGACATTGGCGACGTTCCTGCCGAAGACTGGATCGCCGACCGCCTCGCACGTCACCGCAACCCGGCTGGGGTGCGCGAGGAGAAACCCCTTGGTGACGGTTGGATGTTGGTTACCAAACGCCGAACGCCCGATGGCGGAACCGTCGCCATTTACAGCGATATTACCGACATGAAAGACCGGCAGGCCGAGCTCGAGAAGGCCCGAAGCGAGGCCGACGGAGCAAACGAAGCCAAGAGCCTGTTTCTCGCCTCGATGAGCCACGAACTCAGGACGCCTCTGAATGCCATCATCGGCTATTCCGAAATGTTGATCGAGGATGCGATCGATTCGGGTCAGACTGAGTCGGTCGAAGATCTGGATCGGATCATGGCTTCGGGCAAGCATCTGCTGTCGCTGATCAACGACATTCTCGATCTGTCAAAGATTGAAGCAGGCAAGATGGAGGTGCATATCGAAACCTTCGAGGTAGCACCCTTGATCGAGGACGTGGCGACGACAGTTTCGCCTTTGGTTCGGCGCAATGGGAACCGAATAGTCGTCAGCGTCGCCCCCGATGTCGGCATGATCGAGACCGACAAGACCAAATTGCGGCAGAACCTGTTCAACCTTCTGTCCAACGCCACCAAGTTCACCAAAGCGGGCACGATCGAGTTGAAAGTGACCACGGACGGCACTTCCGTTCTCTTTGCTGTACATGACGAAGGCATTGGCATGACGACAGAGCAGCTGTCGCGGTTGTTCCAAGCATTCATGCAGGCCGACAGTTCTACAACCCGGAATTACGGTGGAACCGGGTTGGGACTTGCGATCGTAAAGAAATTCACCGAAATGCTCGGGGGCGGAATCGCAGCCACATCAGAGCCCGGCCAAGGGTCGACGTTCACGCTGACTTTGCCCGCAAAGTACCGGGCCGTCGGCGTCCCCCCGAAAGACCCGCCAGCAGGTTCCAAGGCAAGTGTTCTGATCATCGACGATGATCTGCACGCGCTTCGCAGCATGGCCAATCTGGTCACCGCCGACGGCTATCGGACGTTCACTGCGGAAAATGCCGAAAAAGGGCTGTCCCTTGCCCGTGAATATCGGCCCGACGTGATTATCCTGGATGTCATCATGCCCGAGCGTGACGGTTGGTCGGTGCTGCGCGAGTTGAAGGATGACCCGGATCTGTGCGGCACGCCGGTAATTCTTGCTACTGTCGTTGGCGACCGGGACATGGGGCTCGCATTCGGTGCCATTGATCATCTCATCAAACCCATCGATCCGAAGCTTCTGGTCGAACGGCTCAACAAGATCGCTGGCAACGAAGGTCGGGACGTTCTGGTCGTCGACGACGATCCCGGCACCCGCGCCCTCTACCGCCGGGTTCTGGTGCGGGAAGGTTGGGTGGTGCGTGAAGCCGCTGACGGTGAAAAGGCGTTGACGCAATTGCGAGCAAAGCGGCCAACTCTGATGGTGCTTGACCTGATGATGCCGAACCTTGATGGTTTTGACACGTTGCGGAAGATGCGCTCGATAGCGACCTTGGCCGATTTACCGGTCATAATTGCAACCTCGAAGGACCTCACTCGACGCGAGCTTGACTGGCTCAAGGCCAATGCCCACGAAGTCGTAAAGAAGGGTGAGGTCGGACGCGCCGAACTCCTTGCAGCGATCCGAAGGCATGTAGGGCCACCGATGTCCCACAGCGAAGGACAATTGTGATATGACAAAGATATTGATTGTGGAAGACAACGACATGAACCTCGACATGCTGTCCAGGCGCCTTGAACGGAAAGGCTTCACGGTGGTATCGGCTCGCGATGGCAAGTCCGGGGTCGAGGCGGCGGCGCGCGAGATACCCGATCTGATATTGATGGACATGAGCCTGCCAGTGTTGGATGGCTGGGCAGCGACCAAGGCAATCAAGGCTGATCCTGCCACGTCGGGCATTCCGGTGATCGCGCTGACCGCGCATGCGATGGAGGCCGACCGCAACAAAGCACTCGAAGCCGGCTGCGACGACTTCCTGACCAAGCCCATTGACCTCCCCGCGTTGCTAAAGTCGATAGGTCGGCTGGTGGCAGACTGACATGGGACCCAGGTCAGCGATCACCAGAAAGGCGGTCGCGACCCGTGTCGCCCACCGGCTCGCCGCGCATGCCGAAGCGATCTTTGGATACCAGGAATTGATTGTCGAAGATCTGGGCAAAGTCGGCCCCGCCCAAGCTATTGAGGACGCAGGTCGCGTACTCATCGCGGCCCGCCTGCTGATGAACTTGGTCGCCGAAGCGGTCGCTACCGATCTGCCTGAGATAGATACAGCCGCGCTTCGGCATGACCTTCGCACGCCCGTGAACGCG
Organism: Rhodobacterales bacterium; assembly: GCA_038323615.1. Lineage (GTDB taxonomy): Bacteria > Pseudomonadota > Alphaproteobacteria > Rhodobacterales > Rhodobacteraceae > JBBKXP01. Next base: position 29,090 of record JBBQHC010000008.1, read on the forward strand.
ATCCTCGGCTATTCCGAGATAATCATCGAGGATTTCGAAGCCGAGCTTTCACCCGGTGTTGTTGCCGACATAGGTATGGTCGTTGCGGAATGCGGTCGGTTTCTGGCCCAGGTTGACGCGATGCTAAGCAGTTCGCCGGATACTGCGCAGAGCGAGGATGCCAAGCTCGACGTCGGCATCGCCTGGGGGTTGGAGCGGACCCTTGCCGGGCCACCGCTGAACGAGGAGACCAGAGCCGGGCGCATTCTGGTGATCGACGATATGGAGGCGAATCGGGAACTGCTGCGCCGCCAGCTTTCACGCCGTGGCCATCTGGTCGAAACTGTCGCTTCTGCCGCCACCGCGCTTGATCTTTTGCAGAAAACGAAATTTGACGTGCTTCTTGTCGACATCCTGATGCCGGACATGAATGGCATTGAACTTCTCTCGCGGCTTAAATCTGACTCTCGCTGGCGCGACATCCCGGTGATCATGGTGTCCGGCTTAAAGGAAATGAAAGCCGTGGTACGGTGCATTGCGGCTGGTGCCGAAGACTATTTGCAAAAACCAATCGACCCTGTGCTGCTGAACAGTCGCGTCAACGCTTTGCTGGAACGCGTTCGCTGGCATCGGCGCGAGCAGCAGTTTCTCGCCCAGATCGAGTTCGAGCGGGACCGCGCTGACGCGCTATTGCACACAATGCTTCCCGCACCCATAATCCGCCGCCTGCAGGCAGGCGAGACGATTATCGCCGATCGCATCGACTCCGCGACCATTATCTTTGCCGATATCGTTGATTTTACTCCGTTGGTCACCCGAACCGAGCCCACGATTCTACTCGACAAACTCGCCGCTATTTTCTCGGCGTTCGACGACCATGCAACAGCGCATGGTGTTGAAAAAATCAAGACTATCGGCGACGCTTACATGGCGGCTGCGGGTGTTCCAGACCCAAGTAAAGACCATCCTGTGCGCGCCCTAGCGTTCGCCCGCGATCTGATCGACACGATGGCTGGCGATGTCGGCCAGGGGCTTGCAATCCGCATCGGCCTTCATACGGGCCCGGTAATCGCCGGACTCGTCGGTCGCCTCCGCTTTGTCTATGACATCTGGGGCGAGGCGGTCAATCTTGCGAGTAGGCTGGAGTCCAGCGGTCAACCGGGACGGATCCACATATCACAGTCGAGCTACTCTGCGCTCATCCAAAGCATTCAAAGACCCGAACCGATGATTTCAGAGCTGAAGGGGTTTGGATCAGTCCGGACTTTCATGGTCAATTGAGTGCAAGGGCCTGTGCAAATCAGATGGAATTGTGGGTCAGGCTTGGGGAGATAACTCACTAGCGCCGATAATTTGTATTGGCCGACCATCTCGCCAAATTAATCGGTCGGTCTGTTTCGCAATAAGATTTTATCAGCAGCGCCGAAAATTGAGTCTTTCAACAGAATTGACGGCGCGTCCAACTGATCGCCGCTTCACATTCTGCGAATTTATCGGCAGGGGCTTATGTTGCAAGGTTATGCGCGTCCGATCCCGTTCCAGCTAAGGATTCGTCAGGGAGAACTCTACTAAGAATTGCCGGAGTGCTCGAAGATCTGATTGAACCTGAACAAAGTTAACTCAGGCACAGGGGCTATCAGGTCATCGGCAAGGCGCCCGGATGATTGACAATAGGCCGGGTCGCATCCATAATAATCTTAGTGTTTTAGAACGTTTTCTGCTACTGTAAGTTCTTTACATTATTATGGGGGTCATCATGGGTAATTTTACTCAGAGCCTTTGTGCGACTATCCTCATCGCCTTTTCGGTGGGCGGGGCGGTCTTCCCGACAAATAGTGTCTACGCGCAAAGCAGTGCGGACCGGGACATGGAAACGGCACTGAGGCTTGCGTCATTGTTGCAGTCTGCGCGCTCCGCAATCGCCTCAAGCCAGAGCCTGATCAATGATCCGTCCGGCGGCGATAAAGGGCTGACCGGCGACCACGTCTTGGATATGGCGACTGTGGCCTATCTGGACGCCAACGGTATCGCGCCACTTTTTGAGGGCCAGGATGAGCGGGAGGCGCGGCTGATTACAGCCCAGATGAACGCAGTCCGCGACGTAATGGCGGCAAGTCAAGAAACGATCAACATGGAAGGTGTTGGCTTTAAAGGTTTCGTGCCGGCGGTTTTCGCGAGACTTGTTAACGAACGTTTTACCGAACTGGTGGACGGCGAGGCGATCGTCAAGGTCACCGCCCCGCCAGAGTTAGTTCGCAATCGCACGGCGCGCCCGGACGCCTGGGAAACTGCAATCATCCGCGATGATTTGACGGCTCCCGACTGGCCTCGGGGCCAGGTTTTCGCAGCCGAAGCGGAAAGGGAGGGCAGGGCCGCCTACCGGGTGCTGGTGCCCGAATACTATAGCGAAGGGTGCCTTGTCTGCCACGGTGCTCCGAAGGGCGAGATTGACATGAGCGGCTACCTCAAAGAGGGCGGTGCACTCGGTGATCTGGGCGGAGTCATCAGCATTAGTCTTTTCCGCTGATAAGATGCCTGTGAACCGCGCCGGGTTTGCTGGAGGCTGATTTGCCTTAGTTACGCGGCCATGTCTGATCTTTCCAAAGCCGCATGGAAGTTCGCCTCGGCTTCTGCGGGCGGGATATTTCCGATAGGTTCCAACAAACGGCGATTGTTGAACTCAGGCGTTTTCTAGGAAACGCCGGGATCTACCCATACGAGCGTGGCATATTCGACGGCTTCAAAGCTGCGCCATGGGCCACGGCCCCTCTCGGCGATGCAAGCATCGCCTGCCCGGCAGTGGATGGATGACTTCGGCTTTGAAGCGGCCGTTGATCGTCTCGGCCAAGGCATTGTCATCGGAATCCCCGACGCTGCCGACCGATGGTGCGATTTTGGCTTCGGCCAACCGCTCTGTGTATTCGATCGACAGATATTGGGCGGATTCAACCGGTCGTCGCCACACCCCATTTCAGGAGGTGTTGCGACGATCGGAAGACGGAAATCAGAACGCTCCACACCCTGATGCTGGGCAGCCCGCCTCAGATCGACACCGACAAGCCGGTGTGCATCACGCGCATTTCTGGCAGCTGGAAGAACACGAAGCCGCGCTCGACACCCATGTGGTGATCGACGTCGACCGCTGGGACGCGCTGGAGGAAATCAAACGCGCGATCAAGGCGGAGTTGAAGGAGACATTCGGCATCGGCCACACGACGCTGGAATGCGAACGGTCGGTTCGGGCGCATCAGGATGCAAAGCGGTATGGCCACGGCTGATCGTCAGGCGCTGCGCGGACAGATGCGCCGCGACGATGATCATCATGCTGGCGCGCACCCAAACGATCTGGCCACCATCGCCTGCGATGCTTGTCTGCGGATCTCCGGCTGCGGCGGTCTGTCACTTCATGGTGATGCGATGACACTTGACCTTTCCCCGGGGCAAGGTCGTAACTGCCTCCCATGATCAAAGGTTTTCTATCCGTCCTTGCCGTGGTCCTGACATTCGGAGCCTCTGTCGCTGCTGTTCCGGCGGCGGCGCAGCCCGCGGATGCCGTGGCGATGACCGGCATGGCGGAGGCGGATTGTCCGGGATGTCCGGGATGTCCGGCGCAGACCGGGCGTGACGCGGTTGCCTGCAAAGGCGGCTGCCCGGTGCCTTGCGCCTTTTCAATCGGTGCTGCCGTGCTGCCTTTGGGAACGGCTGCGCTCTGGTCTTTGCAAACTTCGCTTGCGCCCCGGTTTACCGATGCCGGATTTCGGACGGGGGTCGGCCCGCCGCCCGATCTCTCGCCGCCGCGACGGATGGTCTGAACGGCGTCGTCCCGGTCCGGGACGGCTGTTGGCGCTGATTTCTCGGCGCTATCGTCCCTTCATCCAAGGATACCAAACATGAAAACGACTATCCCATTTACCCGCAGAACCCTGCTAGGCGGGGCAGCGACGCTGATCGCCGGTTTTGCCGCCGCACCCGGATTTGCGCAGATGACCCTGGCGCCAGCCGTCACCGCCGAAAAGGTGACGCTGTTCAAAGACCCCAGCTGCGGCTGCTGCCAGAATTATGCCGATTACCTCAAGGCGAACGGTTTCGAGGTCGAGGTGATCCCGACCGAAGATCTGGCGCAGATGACTGACGCTGCCGGCATCCCGGCGGATTTTGCCGGCTGCCACCTGTTCACCATCGGCGACTATGCGTTCAGCGGTCATATCCCGGTGGCGACCGTGGCCAGGTTTCTCACCGAACGGCCCGGGATGATCGGGCTGACAGTGCCGGGCATGCCGATGGGGTCGCCGGGCATGGGCGGTGAAAAGACCGGGCCGCTTGAGGTCTTTGCGGTGCAGGCCGGGCAGGCCCCGACCGTTTACGCCGTCGAATAAACCCAGCCCCGGCCCGGCGGTTTGCAAGCCGCCGGACCGGGGCAAATCAATCATCAGCGGTGATTGAAACGATGGGCGGCGGCATGATGGCGGCGGCGCGCGGGCTTTGGGATCGACTCACGGGTCGTCACAGGCAAGGCGGCGACATCAGTCGAATTGGCCGCTGTCGACACGGGTGAAAGCGGATGCACCGGGACATCCGCTTTCGGTCAGATCTGTGACAGTCAGGCCGCCTGGCTCAATCGTCTCAGGGTGATCGGGAGCGTCCCCGGACTGTGCCGGGTTGTGCTCCGCCGTTGATTTGGGCGGGCTGGCCTAGCTGGCAGGCAGGTCGGCGCAACCTCGCGCTGCGGCAAAAAAGTCGGCGCGGGCGTTGGTTCTGGGATAGGGCTCGTTGGGCACCGCGACGTTCAGAAATTCGCAAAGCGGCTCCCATCCATCGCCCGCGCGGAACACCAGCGACTGGCCCCGGTCTTGCAATGCAAGGGCAGCTGCGGGGTTCGCGCGGTAGGCGGCAAGAATGCCATCCCAATCGGTTCGCCCGCCAAGCGCCTTTCCGATGATGACCTTGACGAGCATCTTGAACCAGGCGCGGCGTTCGTCGGGCCAGGATGCCTTGTCGAGGATCAAGGGCAGGATGGTATGGGAAAAGCTCGCATACCAGTCGTCCGGGTCTCGGTCGGACAGAATGACCTTTGCTCCGGGGGAGGCCGCCAGGGCATCTTGCCAGAAGGCCGACACCGGAAAATCGACTGCGGATTGGAAACCAGCAAAGATGTTCTCGAAGTCCGGGCGGCCGGCCTCTGCTTGACCCCCAAGCCTGATCTGCTTTGGGTCATTGATGACCTCGGACATGTCACGCCTGCCCGACGGGCTTGAGCATCAGATAATAGAACCCTTTTCGCGCGCCGGGATCACCCGGCTTGTGACGCATGGGGGCATGACGCCTGGCGCCGGTATCCGCACCTCATGGTCAACGTCACAAGGTCCAGGCAAAATCCGTTCCCCGCCCAAAGCGATATCGGTGCGCGACGTGTCAGCACGATGATCGGCGACTCGGCTGGTGTCGCCTCGCTGCTTGCCCGCTCGGACTTGCTGGCGACGTTTCCGGCCATGCTTCTGGCCTGGGACATGGAACCCTTCGGGCTGCGGGCCATGCGACCGCCAGTTGATCTTGGCGCGGTCCTTGTCCGGTTCTTCTGGAGTTCCCGGCTGGCCAACGATGCCGGTGGAATCTGGATACGGTCAATCGTGATCGAGGCCTACCGCCGGGGCGGCCTGGGTTCATGCTGGATCAAACGCGCGCTTTGGCCTTGGCTGCGCCATTTGCTTAGGCCCGCCCAAATCAGGTGTTTCGCAGAGCGTCCTTTACCAAACCCGCATTTGCCCGCAAACTTTGGCTGACGCGCAGGGTGACTGCCTTGCGCCGGTTCGGCCCATGACAAGGAACCAGACGATGAAAGACGCCGTTGACGCGCTCAGGGAAAATGTCGCCCTGCCCTTTGAACAGGCCCGCGCGATGCCGCCGTCGGTCTATACCTCGCCGGATTTTCTGGCCCGCGAGCTGCGCGACATCTTTGCCAGGGACTGGTTCTGCGTCGGCCGCGCCTCGGCCCTTGCCACGCCCGGCGATTACGTCACGCTGGACCTTGCCGGCCAGCCGATCATCGTTCTGCGCGACAAGGACAACCGGCTGAAAGCGATGTCGAACGTCTGCCGGCACCGGATGTCGACGCTGCTTGAGGGGCGCGGCAACACCCGCAGCATCGTCTGCCCCTATCATGCCTGGACCTACAATCTGGACGGTTCCCTGCGCGGCGCGCCCGCGATGACGCAGAACACGGGCTTTTGCAAAACCGATTACAAGCTGCCCGAGGTGCGGTGCGAGGCGTGGCTCGGCTGGGTCTTTGTGACCCTGAACCCCGACGCCCGCCCGGTCGCCGATCTGCTTGCCAAGGTCGGCGAACTGGTTGCCGACTACGACATGGAATCCTACACCGAAACCTTTTTCGAAACCCATCTCTGGGATACCAACTGGAAGGTTCTGGCCGAAAATTTCATGGAAAGCTACCATTTGCCGGTCTGCCATGCCGGGACCATCGGCGGCCTGTCGAAACTGGACGAGATGATTTGCCCGCCGGGCGAGGCGGCGTTCAACTATCACACCATCCTCAAGGACACCTCGCTCAAGATCGCGCTGGCGCATCCCGACAATACAAGGATGACCGGGGACCGCCGGCGCACCACATTCTTACTGGCGATCTATCCCAGCCTGTTGATCACGCTGACGCCGGGATATTTCTGGTATCTCACCTTGCATCCGCATGGGGTGGGTCAGGTGCGGATCGGCTTTGGCGGCGGGATGTCGAACGACTATGCCAACGACCCCGACGCACAGGCCCATTTCAAACAGCTCAAAACGCTGCTGGACGCGGTGAACGTCGAAGACAAGGGCTGCACCGAAAAGGTCTATCGCGGCCTGTCGTCAACGGCGGCCAGCCCCGGCCATCTGTCGCATCTTGAACGGCCGAACTATGACTTTGCCCATTACATCCACGCGCGAATTCAACGCGCCGACTGACAGGACGACACCCTTGGCCCACACACGTATCCGCAAATTCAACACCAAAGACACCTACCCCGAACAGAACCTCGACAATGATCTCTGTCAGGCGGTCGTCACCCAAGGCGGGCGCACCGTCTGGCTTCGCGGCCAATGCCCGCAAAATCTGGATGACGCCAAAAATATCGACAGTCACGACCCGGTCGTGCAGACCCACAAGGTGATGCAGAACATCAAACAACTGATCGAAGAAGCCGGCGGCGAGATGGCGCATCTGGTCAAGGTCGTCGTCTATATCACCGACGTGCGGCACCGCGAGGCGATCTACCGCACGATGGGCGAATACATCAAGGGCGTGCATCCGGTCTCGACCGGGCTGGTGGTGCAGGCCCTTGCCCGCCCCGAATGGCTGGTCGAAATCGACGGCACCGCGGTGATCCCCGAATGACCTTTTCGCTGGTCGCCCGCTGCGCCGAAACCGGCATGTTCGGCGTCGCCATCTCCTCGTCCTCGCCAGCGGTCGCGGCCCGCTGCGCCTATACCCGGGCCGGTGTCGGCGCGGTGGCCAGCCAGAACGTCACCGATCCGCGTCTGGGGCCGTTCGCGCTTGATCTGATGCAAGGCGGCATGTCCGCCCCCGAGGCGATTGCCGGGGTCCGCGATCAGGCGCAATTCCTCGACTACCGTCAGGTGCTGGCGATTGATGCCCACGGCAAAACGGCAATCCATTCGGGCGCGAAATCCTTGGGTATCTGGGCCGATGCGGCGGGGCGCGATGTCATTTCGGCGGGCAACCTGCTGGCAAAAGACGGCGTGCCGCAGGCGATTGTTGACGAATTTGAACGCAGTTCCGGCCATCTGGGCGACCGGCTGATCGCCGCATTGCGGGCCGGTCTGGCCGCCGGGGGCGAGGCCGGGCCGGTTCATTCCGCCGGTCTGCAGATCTGTGACAAGGTCGCCTGGCCGGTCGCCGATCTGCGCTGCGACTGGACCGAGGACGACCCGATCGCCGCCGTGGCCGCCGCCTGGGCAGTCTACAAACCGCAACTCGCGGCCTACGTCCAGCGCGCGCTTGATCCGACCATCGCCCCGTCCTACGGGGTGCCGGGTGACGATTGATCCAACGGCGGCCCCTGTTTTGGTCGCACCGCTTGATTTATCGCCAAAGTCGCGCAATGCACTGACATGGCCTTGCGTTTCACCTTCAGACAGCTGGAATACCTTGTCGGCGTCGATGACGCCGGCACCATCGCCTTGGCGGCGCAGCGTCTGAACGTCTCGTCGCCGTCGATCTCGACCGCGATCAGCCAGCTTGAGGCGCATTTCGGGATCCAGCTTTTCGTCCGCCACCATGCACAGGGTCTGTCGCTGACCCCCGGCGGCAGGCGCGTCTTTAACGCGGCCAAACGTATTCTGGCCGATGCCGCCGCCCTGAACGATCTGACGACCGACATCGCCGACCAACCGCACGGCCCGATTTCAGTCGGCGCACTCTCCACCATCGCGCCGCTGTTCAGTGCGCGGTTCCGCCGGTCGTTCGAACAGGCCTTTCCCGAGGCGCAGGTCACCTTGCACATGGGCGATCAGGTCGCATTGCTGCGAATGCTGGGGCGGGCCGAAATCGACGTGGCGATCACCTATGACCTTGAAATCCCGATGGATGTCCATTTTGAAAAACTGATTTCGCTGGCCCCGAATGTCATGCTGCCAATCGATCATCCGATGGCCGGTCAGGCCGATGTGTCGCTGAAAGAACTGGAAGGCGCGCCGCTGGTCCTGCTCGATCTGCCGCTCAGCCGCGAGTATTTCCTGGCGACCTTCCAGATGGTGAATGTGCGGCCCAACATCGCCGAACGCACCACCGATCTGTCCGTTGCGCGCAGTCTGGTGGCGAATGGTTTCGGCTACAGTCTGGTCAATATCGGTGCCAAAAACAGGCGGTCCCCGGACGGGCTCGAGCTGGCGATTCTGCCGGTGCGCGAAAATGTCAGGCCGGTCAGCCTCGGCCTTGCCACGATGCAGACGCCCCGGAAATCGGGCATCGTCGCGGCGTTTTTCGATCACGTGCGCGACCGGATAAGCACCGAGGGAATTTAAAGCCCGACAGCCAGCCGTTCCAGCAGCGCATCCAGCATCGCGTCACAAGCCGCCAGTTGCGCCAGACTGATGTATTCATCCGGCTTGTGGCCCTGCGCCATCGACCCCGGACCGCAGACCACCGTCGGCACCCCAAGCCCCGACGAAAACAGCCCGCCCTCGGTGCCAAACGCCACCTTGATCGTGGTGTCGGACCGGCTCAGCGATTGCACCAGCCGCGTCACCGCGCTGTCGGGATTGGTGCCGAGCGGCGGATAACTGTTGGTGACCTCGATCGCGATATCGGCTTCGGGAAAGTCCTCGCGGATCGGTTGCAGATAACGGTCGGCCTGCGCCTTGATCCGCGCCAGCAGGGCCTGCGGATCGTCCTCGGCCAGATTGCGGATTTCAAACGCGAATTCCGCCTTGTTAGGCACGATATTCAGCGCGATACCACCCGCGATCTGGCCGACGTGCAGGGTGGTAAAGGGGATGTCATAGGCGCTGTCTTTGATCCCGCCGGTCGCAATCTCGGCCTGAAGATCGCGGATCACCCCGATCATGTCGCAGGCCATGTGGATCGCGTTTAACGCATTGGGCGCCTGCGCCGAATGGCTCTCGCGCCCTGTCGCGGTGACTCGCGCCGCGGTCTTGCCCTTGTGGCCGGTCGCCACCCTCATCATCGTCGGTTCACCGACAATGCAGTACTGCGGGCGGAACGGGGCCGCCGCCAGCATTGCAATCAGCGAACGGACCCCGACACAGCCAATCTCTTCGTCGTAAGACAGGGCGATATGCAGCGGCGTCACCAGATCCAGCCGCGCCGCCCGGATCGCGGCAGCCAGCGCGCTGGCGACAAAACCCTTCATGTCCGCCGCGCCCCGGCCAAACAGCCTGTCGGCAGTTCGGGTCATCTTGAACGGCGGCACGGTCCAGTTTTGCCCGGCAACCGGCACCACATCGGTATGCCCCGACAGCAGAACGCCGGGGCGGTCCGTCGGGCCGATGGTCGCGAACAGATTGGCCTTTTGACCGCTCGGGTCGCGGATCAGCGTCACCTGCGCCCCGGCATCCCGCAGGATAGTCTCGCAATAGCCTATCAGGGCCAGATTTGACTCGGCGCTGATCGTCGGAAACGCGATCAGGTCGCGCAACAGGTCGGTCGTTTGCATCAGACGGCCACGGCGCTTTGGCGTGACGTGGCGATATGGTCGGCCAGATACGCGGCATCGACCCAGACCCCCCAGATAAACGCCGATCCGCGCATCGAGAGCCACGGCAGACCCAGAAAATAAACCCCCGGTTCAGACGACACGCCGCGCTGGTGTTGCGGTTTGCCCTGCGCATCAAAGGCATTCACCTTCAGCCAGTCAAAGTCTTGGGTAAACCCGGTGGCCCAGATGATCGTGGTGATCCCGGCCTGTGCCAGATCCAGTTCCGCCATTGGATTCTTGACGCACTCCGGGTCCGGCCCGATCTCGCGGGCCTGCGGGTCTTGCGGCAACTCAAGGCCTTCGCGGGTCGCATAGGCGTCCGCCTCGTCCAGAATCGACAGGTAATTGGCATCGCCCCGCGCGATGTTCACCGCCAGATCGGGGGCAAACCTTAGCACGCCGTTCTTATAACTTTGCGTCCTGCCAACCAGTGTCATGCCGTTGGCCGCAAAGCGCCTGAAATCGACCGTTTTCCCGCCGTTCGCCCCGCTGACGGCGATGGTCACGTGCTCTGCCCCGGCGGTCGGCGTTGCCTGCTGCCACTTGCCCAACACGCCCAGCCACCAGACAAAATCGTGGCCCCGGTAACTGCGCGGAGGCCGGTCATGCGGGCCGACAGACAGGTAAACCCGGCGGCCGCTGGCCAGCAATTCCTCGGCAATCTGTGCGCCCGACGACCCCGCCCCGACGACCAGCACGGCGCCGGAGTCCAGTTGCGCCGGATTGCGATAGGCGGTCGAATGGATCTGCGCCAGGCCCGCCTGTTCCGGCACGATCTGCGGGATCAGCGGTTGCTGAAACGGTCCCGTCGCCGCCACCACATTGCGGGCCCGGATCGGCCCCTGCGATGTGACAGCGGAAAACCCCGCACCGTCTGCGGTTTTCTCAATCGACAGCACCTCGACCCCGCAACGAATGGGCACGTTCATTTGCGCCGCAAAGGTTTCGAAATAGGCGGCGACGCTTTCCTTTGTGGCAAATTCGTCAGGCGCCACATCGGAAAATTTCATGCTGGGAAAGCGGTCATGCCAGGCCGGGCCGTTGGCGACCAGCGAATCCCACCGCGCGGTGCGCCAGCGTTCCGCGATCCGGTGCCGCTCCAGCACCAGATGGTCGATGCCGCATTTGCTCAGATGTTCGCTCATCGCCAGTCCGGCCTGACCGCCCCCGACAACGAGGGTATCGACGATTTCAGGCGGCATGCGGTTCTCCCCGGCGGACTTGACGTTACGGCAAACCCTAGCGGTGGCGCATGGCGACCGAAACTATCAATTCTCTAAGCAATGATTGGGGAAATGCTAACAGGCGCTGCGGTCGGCGCGATCATTTTGCCACGTCCTCGTCGATCCGGGGCAGGAACCAGGTCAGCAACCCGGCAAGCGGCAGAAATGCGCAGATCCGATAGACCGTCTCGACACCATAGCTGTCGGCCAGCACCCCAAGACCCGCCGCAGCGATCCCGCCAAGGCCAAAGTTCAGCCCGTAGAACAAGCCGCCGATCAGCCCGATCCGGTCGGGCAACAGCTCCATCGCATAGATCAGGATCGCGGCAAAGGCGCTGGCCATCACCAGATTGATCGAGATCGTCAGCACGCCGGTCCAGAACAGATCGGCATAGGGCAGGATCAGGGTCAGCGGCAGCGGCCCCAGCACCGAAATCCAGATGATCCGGTAGCGGCCAATCCGGTCGCCGGCGATCCCGCCGATCAGCACCCCGACAGCCGCCGCCAGCAGAAACAGGAACAGCATCATTTGCGACGCCGGGATCGAAAGCCCGAACCGTTCGATCAGATAAAAGGTGTAAAACGACCGGAAACTTTCGCCATAGGTGTTCTTGGTGAACATCAGAAAGGTCAGCACGAAAAGGCCGAGGCCGATGGTCAGCGGCGCGTGATGGGGGCTGTCGTGGGTTTTCTTGCGACTGGCACGCAGGGCTGCGAAACTGGCGCTGATCTCGCGCTGCTTGCTGCCGATCCAGGTCAACAGCAGCATCGCGATCAGCGCCACGACCGCGAACCAGGCAAGGCTCGGCTGCCCCCAGGGCACGATGATCAGCGCCGCGAATACCGGCCCCAGCGCACCGCCCGCCTGACCGCCGACCTGAAAGATGCCCTGCGCCAACCCCTGACGCCCGCCCGAGGCATAGCGGGCCATCCGCGTCGCTTCGGGGTGAAAGATCGACGACCCGATGCCGATCAGCGCCACCGCAATCAGGATGACCAGATAGCTGTCGGCAAACCCAAGGCTGACGATCCCCGACAGGGTGAACATCATCCCGACGACCGGCGAATAGGGCGCGGGATGGCGGTCGGTCAGCATCCCGATCACGGGTTGCAACAGCGCCCCGGCGATCTGGAATGTCAGGGTGATCATGCCGATCTGGAAGAAATCCAGCGCATAGGCCGTTTTCAGGATCGGATAGACGGCAGGGATCAGCGACTGCACGAGATCGTTCAGCAGATGTGACACCCCCAGCACCGCCAGAATGGTCAAATGGGTCTTGGGGCGGATCGCGCTGGTCATATCGGATTTCATTCAAATTCAGGGTTTTGGCACAGTCGGCGGCTCGGCGGCCCGGCCACCTACTCACACCATGCCAAAGGGTTCAAGTGGCGGGCGGCTCTGGCCGGGAATGACAGGTGCCGCGCCGGTTTCCGACAGGATCGCGTCCAACCGATCCAGCAGCATCTCGACGCCTTCGGCATCAATGGTCAGCGGCGGGCGGATTTTCAGGATGTTGTGATCCGGCCCCTCGGACCCGATCAGAATCCGCTCCTCGCGCATCCGGTTCAGGACATAGGTCGTCGCCTGCGTCGCCGGAGTGCGGGCGCTGCGGTCGGTGACCATCTCGACCCCGATGAACAACCCCTGCCCGCGCACGTCGCCGATCAGGTCATGCCGGTCCGCCAGCCCCCGCAGCCCCGCCAGCAGCCGCGCCCCCATCGCATCGGCGTTCTGCATCAGGCCCTCGTCATCGACGATATCCAGCACTTCCTTGCCGATCCGGCACGACAGGGTCGATCCGCCAAAGGTCGAAAAGAACTCCGGCCCGCGTGCAAAGGCGGCGGCAATTCCTGGTGTGGTGATCACCACGCCGATCGGGTGGCCGTTGCCGATCGGTTTGCCCAGCACGACGATATCAGGCCGCACGCCCTGCGCCTCAAACCCGAAATAGTGGCTGCCAAGCCGCCCCAGCCCGGTCTGCACCTCGTCGGCGATACAGATCCCGCCCGCCGCACGAATCCGGTCATAGACGCCTTGCAGATAGCCGCCGGGCGGAATGATCTGGCCGCCGACCGACGGATAGGTTTCGGCGATGAACCCGGCCAGCTTTTGCCCCTTGGCGGCCAGCCGGTCCAGCGCCGTATCGACCTGCGCCGCATACTTCGCGCCCGCATCGGCGCCGCGAAACGCCCCGCGATAGGTGTCGGGGATCTCCACCAGCGCCACCCAATCCGCCTGCCCGACGCCCCCCGGAGCGTTGAATTTATAGGCCGAAATCGCAATCGCCCCGGTGGTGTTGCCGTGATAGCCGTGATCGGGCGTGACGATGCCCTTGCCGCCGCTGGCCGCGCGGGCCAGTCGCAGCGCCAGTTCGTTCGCCTCGCTCCCCGAATTGACGAACCAGCAGACCGACAGTTCAGGCGGCAATTTCGACAGCAGTTTTTCGGCAAAGGCGCCTTGGGCCGGGTGCAGATAGCGGGTGTTGGAATTCATCCGCAACAGCTGATCCGCCGCCACGCCCTGAATCCGCGGATGCGCGTGGCCGACGTGCGGCACATTGTTGTAGGCGTCCAGATAGGGGCGGCCCTGCGCGTCGAACAGATGATGCCGCCAGCCGCGCAACAGCATGACCGGATCGGCATAGGTCAGTTTCAGGTTCTCGCCAAAGTGCCGCGCCCGCATCGCCCGCGCCGCGGCCTTGTCGGCGGGCAGATGCGCCACATGGGCGTCGTCAAGGTTCAGCAGGGCCGCCGGGTTCGGACAGATCGCGCCCCACAGCGCCATCTCGTCAGGGTCGGCGACACCGGGCCAGTCGGTGCCCATGCCCGCCAGCGTCAGCGCCAGTTGAAAATGCAGATGCGGCGCCCAGCCGCCGTTGCAGTCATCGGCGCCCAAAGCGGCGAAAACTGCGCCCCGCGCGATGGGCTGGCCCGGTTGCAGGTCGGCGCAACTTTTCGGGTCTAAATGGCCAAACAGAATATGAAATCCGTCGCCATCCGGGGTTTCGTGCCGCAGAATCACCATGCCGCCGTAATCCAGCGCCCCGGTGCGGTTTTCGCAAAACGCCACAGTGCCGGCCAGCGGCGCATGCACCAGCGTGCCGGCGGGCGCGAACACATCCACCCCCAGATGCACGCTACGCCGGTTCGACGCCTTCCACTGACCCTTGCGAAACGCCGGCGCGGTGTAGATCAGGCGCGGTTCGCCGTAATAACCGAGCCAGATATCATCGGGGCCAAAGCGATCCGCGCCCAGCGTCGCCGCCTCGTGCGCCGTGATCTGAAACGGATCGCGCGGCGTGGTCGATGCCGCGACCGACAGCGCCCCCATCGGAGCGTCGGCCAGCGACCTGCCGATCACCTCGGCAAAGCTGCCCCGCGCCTGCGCCAGCCATGCGGCGACACGGGCCGCGACATCGTCCAGCGGCAAACCGCAGACACTGCGCAGGCGGCAGCGCAGCAGGTCCGCATCAATCCCGCCCGATTCCAGAAACCGCCACGCCGGGGCCTGCGAGATCGTGACATAGGGATCACCGGGGTTGTCCCGCGCCATCAGCGTCGAATTGACGACGCTTTTCGCCAGCCGCATCCGCAGCAGCGGCCAGAGCAAATCCAGCTCGGCCCCGGTCAGCGGATTGGCCGCATGATAGCCCGCGACCAGCGCCGACAGCGCCGCATCGGGGGCGCCGTGGTCCAGCACGACATAGGCGGCGGTAATCGCCAGATCGCAGATCCGGGGCGCGGCGCACATATCGCCAAGGTCGATCAGGCCCGAGACTTGGGCCGTATCATCCTGTAGCGCCACCAGAATGTTGTAGTCGTTCAGGTCGTTATGCACCGCCTGCCTGGGCAATGCGGCAAGCGTCGGTTGCAGCGCCGTAAAGCCATCGCAAATCTGCTCTAACAAGGCCCGCCGGGGGGCATCCGCAATCACATTCAGTTCGGGAATGATCCAATCCGCCTGCATCAGATCCCACTTGAGATCGCGGCGCAGCGCCACATTTTCAATCCCCGCCAGCGCCGCCGCCAGTCGCCCGTTCTGCCACCCCAGATCGTGGATCAGCCCAAGGCCATGCGGTGAAAATGCGGCGTAACAGATCCCCGGCAGCGCGGTTTGCAGCCAGATCAGCCGCTCCTGCCCGTCGGCGTCCGGCACCGTGACCACCAGCGCACCATCCTCCGCAGGCACAACACGCGGCATCGGCACAGCGGCCTGCGCAACATGCGCCAGCGCCGCCGCCTGCATCTCGACCAGCGCGCGGTCGCAGCCAACCCGCATCACCTTGAGGATGAACGCGCCCTGCCCCGCCTCGGCCCGGAAATTCAGATCGTATTCGCCGTCCAACCGGGTCAGCGCCGCCGCGATGCCCCAATGCGCCTGCAACGCCTGCTCCCAAATCGCCTGCATCGCGTCCCCCACCTCAGCCACCGCCAAGTTCGGCCATCAGAACGTCAGTCGTGACCTGTCTGCAATAGCCCTTGATCGCCGACAGTGAATTATCGTGGCGGGTCTGGTCGTAGGTCAGGCAGGCATCGGTCACCTGGGTCACCAGATAGCCCAGATCGCAGGCGTCGCGGATCGCGCTTTCGACGCATTGATCGGTGATCAGGCCGGAAATCACCAGTTGCCTGACGCCCAGATTGCGCAGGACATAGTCGATATGGGTCGACACAAAGACCGACGACGACGATTTCGGCAGCACGATCTCGTCGTCACCCGGCGCAATCCGATCGATCACCTTGCCGTCCCATGACCCCTTGGGCACGTTGAACCCGGTGATCTTGTAATCAAGACTGCGGTCGCGCCCGTCACGCGTCAGGCTTTCGATGGTGGTATACATCACCTCGACCCCACTGGCGCGGGCGGCCCGTTGCAACCGCTGCATGTTAGGGATGACGCGGGAGTCCAGCATCTCGAAATACCAGCCGTATTTGGTGGCAAACTCCGCCTCGGGCAGATCCTTGAACTCGGCCCCGCCACGGTCGGCGCTGAAGTTTTGCACGTCGACGAACAGCAGCGCCGATTGATCGGGGACAAGGGGCAGATCGCGGGTCAGGGCCATTCAGATATTCCTCATCGCGGTGGTTATGGCAGCACTCAGCAGATCGGCAAACACCGCCTGCCCCGCCGCATCGGCAATATGATCGTTGCGAATTTCGATCAGACTATGGGCCAGCCCGCGCGCCTCGCCATGCTGCGGCACGAACCAGTCCGACGCATCGTCGATCTGGTAGGGCTCGTTCATCCCAAGGGTCAGATCGGGGCGCAAATCAGCCACCGCAGCGCGCAATCCCTCTGACGTGGCGGTGTCGCGGCGATACAGAAACCCGATATCCCAGGGCCGCACCCGGCCGCCCATGCGGGGGGTGAAACTGTGAATCGCAAAGGTCGCGCGGCGCTGCGGATGGTCCAGCAGCGCCGCCGTCGCTGCATGGAACGGCCCGAAAATCGCATCGACGCGGGCCTGTCGCGCCGCCGCATCAAGGCCCGCGTTCCCCGGCACCGTAATCCCGTCGCTGACAGCGGGCATCGCATCGGCGGCATCCGTCGGGCGGTTGCAGTCGATCACCAGACGGCTGTAACGTTGCAAGACTGCCGGGGCGCCCAAGGTGCGGGCGATCCGCAACGTCACGGCGCGGGCCCCGATGTCCCACCCGATATGGGCGTTCAGCGCCGCCGCCGACAGGCCCAGATTGCCCAGACCCGCCGGAACCCCCTGCTCCGCGTGTTCACAGACCAGCAGAACCGGATGATCGCTGTGCGCGTTGATCGTTTCGACCGGATCGGGGTCAGCCCCCGACAACAACCCCTGCGCCGTCATACCTTGACCGAGCCCAGAAACCGCGACGGGATCATTCCGTTCGGCCGGAACAGCAGGATCAGCACCACGATGCCCAACCCGATCGGATCGCGGAATTCCTGCAACGCCTGCGGCAGAAACGCCGCCAGATAGACCTCGATAAAGCCCAGAACGAAACCGCCCGCAACCGCGCCGCGCAAACTGCCCAAGCCGCCAAGGATCGCGGCAATGAACGCCTTCAGGACCGGCGTGAACCCCATCAGCGGATCGACCGAGGCGCGTTGGCTGACCCACAGCACCGCCGCCACCCCGGCCAGCAGCCCGGAAATCGCAAATGCCCCGGCGATCACGGTATTGGCGCGGATCCCCATCAGCCGCGCCACCGCGAAATCCTCGGCGGCGGCGCGCATCGCGATGCCGGTTTTCTGCCGGCTCATGAACCGGTCCAGAAAGATCAGCATCGCCACCGTCGCGGCAATTGCCGCCACCTTGTTGACGCCGATGACGATCCCGCCCAACCGCACGCTTTCCGATAGAAACTGCGGCAGCGCGACGGCCTGCGAGCGGGCCGAGATCAGGTTCTGGAATAGCACCTGCAGGATCATCGACACCGCGAAACTGGTGATCAGCATGGTCGCACCGGACGCGCCGCGCACCGGGCGGAACGCGATCCGCTCCATCAGCACTGCCGCCACCATTGCGGCCAAAATTGCCAGCGGCACCGACACCACGAACGACACGCCCGCGATCCCGCAATACATCAGCGTATAGCCCGCAATCGTCATCAGCTCGCCATGCGCGAAATTGATCAGGCCCATGATCGAAAACACCACCGCCAGCCCCAGCGCCAGCAACGCATAGGTGCCCCCCAGCGCCAGCGCGTTCACCGTCTGCTGCACGACAAGGTCCATCTTAATCCTCTCCCAGATAGGCGGCCTGCAAACGGTCGGTCTGCCGCAATTCCTGCGCCGTGCCAGCCGCCACAATCCGGCCCCCGGCCAGAACATAGCCCCGGTCGGCAACCTCAAGCGCCATCGCGACGTTCTGTTCGACGATGCCCAGCGTCACATCGTGGTCGCGCAGCCCGGCGATCAGATCAAAGATCTGCCCGACGATCTTGGGGGCCAGCCCCAGCGACGGTTCATCCAGCAGCAGCAACTTTGGCCCGCACATCAACGCCCGCCCGATCGCCAGCATCTGCTGTTGGCCGCCCGACAGGGTGCCCGCGAATTGCTTGCGACGCTCCTGCAAGATCGGGAACAGGTCGTAAACCATCTCCCAGGCCGCTGCCCGCCGGTCGGCGTCGCGCACCGCGTAAGCCCCCATCCGCAGGTTTTCCTCGACGCTCAGTCCGGCGAACACCCGCCGCCCTTCGGGGGCCAGCGTCAGGCCCATCGGGGCCAGCCGTTCGGGGGCCAGATGGGTGATGTCCGCCGCGCCAAAGCGCACCGTCCCCCCGGCGACCGGCACCAGCCCCACCAGCGCGTTCAGGGTCGATGACTTGCCCGCGCCGTTGGCCCCCAGAAAGGCGACGATCTCGCCCGCGTTGATGGTAAAATCAATGCCGCGCACCGCTTGAATCGCGCCATATCGCACGTTCAGGCCCCGAACCGACAAAAGCGGTGCGCCGGTCATCATTGCATCCGCGGTGCGGGAATCAGATCGGCCTCGGGCAAGGGCTGCCCGACCAGTTCGCGGCCGCCATCCTTGACCCGGATCAGCGACACCTGCCGCACTGGCATCCCGTTGGTGCCGCGATAGGTGATCAGGCCGGTCGCGCCCTGCACGTTCTCAAGGTCGGCCATCGCATCGCGGATCGCTTTCGGGTCGGTCGACCCGCCCGCCGCGATCACCGCCGCCTCGATCACCTTGATCAGGTCATAGCCGACGGCGCTGTAGATCGATTCCGGCGGGTTGCCGTATTTCGCGGCAAAGGCGGCGTCAAAGGCTTCCAGCGTGCTGCCCGGCGTGGCGAACCCGGCGGTGGTGAAAACCACGCCTTCGCCGACATCGCCCAGCGAAAACGTCGTCGGGCTGTCGATCCCGTCCGACCCGACGATCTGGTTGCTTACCCCCGCCGCCCGCAACGCCCGCAGCATCGACGGAAAGTCAGGTTCATAGGCCGAGGTCATCACCACATCGGGCTGCGGGTCTTGGGCGGCGATGGTCGTGGCGATGGCGGAAAAATCCTGCTGGCCGATGGTATTGGTGGATTCGCCCAGCACCGTGCCGCCCAGTTTTTCAAAAACCTCCTTAAAATACAATGGCATGGTGGTGTATTGCGTGTCCGGAGAATAGACGATCCAGGCGGTTTTATACCCCTCGTCCCAGGCCCATTTGGCCGAAACCGCAGCCTGCACATTGTCGCCCGGAAAGTTCGAGAACATATATTCGCCGCCGATCAGCGGCAGCGTCGGTGACGAGGCGACGGTCGAAATCGCCGGCACCTCGGCGCTGCTGACGACGCCGATAGCAGCCAGTGCCGGATCGGAATCGCCCGGCAGCACGATCACCGATACCCCCGCATCGACCAGTTCCTGCGCCGCGATAGAGGTCTGCGCCGGGTCCGACCGGACGTCCTTTTCCAGCAGTTCGATCTTGGTCACACCGCCGATGCCGCCAGCGGCGTTGATCTCGTCCACCGCCAGTTTGATGCCCTGCATCGCCGGCACATCGGCATAGGCCAGCGCGCCGGTCTGCGCGGTGGCGGTCCCAATCGTCAGCGTCTGCGCGCCGACCGGCAGCGCCAGCCCCGCAAGAATCGCCGTGGTCAATATGATCTGTTTCATGTCGTTTCCCTTTCCAGTTGCATGTCGGTTTGTCTGCCTGTGCCCAGATAGGCCTCGATCACCGCCGGATTCTTGCGGATCTCTTGCGGCGTGCCTTGGGCGATCATCTGCCCTTCGTTCAAAACCACGATCCGGTCCGACAGTTGGTTGATCAGATGCAGATCGTGATCGACCAGCAGCACCGCGATGCCCAGATCGGCGGACAGGCGGCGCAGAATGTCCATCAGCGCGTCGGTTTCCTCGCGGTTCATGCCAGCGGCGGGTTCGTCCAGAAACAGCACCTGCGGCTGGCAGGCCAATGCGCGCGCAATCTCGACCCGGCGCTGATCGCCATAGGACAGCGTGCCGGCATCGGCGGCGGCGTGGTTTGTGACGCCCAACCGTTCCAGCGCCGCACCGGCCCGCGCCGCTGCATCCCTGCCACCATGCGTTGACAGGGCCGCGACCAGCACGTTCTGATAGACCGACAGGGTCGGGAAAAGGCGGATATTCTGAAACGTCCGCGCGATTCCCGCATCTGCCACGGCGGGCGGCGCGAATCCGGTGATGTCCTTGGCCCCCAGTCGCACCCGGCCCGCCGTCGGGGTCAGCACGCCCGACAGCATGTTCAGCAGCGTCGTCTTGCCTGACCCGTTTGGCCCAATCATTCCCATGATCTGCCCCGGCGCAATGCCGATCGACACATCGTTCACCGCCACCAGCCCGCCGAACCGCATGGTCAGCCCCTCGCCCGCCAGAACGTCGCCCGACCGTATCGGCGGCAGGGTCGCCGCCTTGCCCGCCAGACCCGCCCCCGGAAACACCCGTTCTTCCCATTCCTTCAACCCGGCCAGCCCGTCCGCCTTGCGAAACATCGCCAGCAGGATGATCAGCCCGATCCCGATCTGGGCGGTGCCGAAAATCGGCGGTATATTGACACTACCAAGGCTGAAACCACTTTCCAACCGGCGCAGAACCTCGGTGACAAGGGTGATGACCACGGCTCCGGTGACAGCACCCGTCACCGTCGACATGCCGCCGACGATCAGCATCGCCAGCAGCAGAAAGGTATCGTTGAAATAGAACTTTTTCGGGCTGAACGCGCCCAGAAAATGCGCGATCATCGCCCCGGCCAGCGCCATGATCGCCGCGCCCAGCACGAACGCAATCAACCGTTCGCGCACGATCCGCACCCCGACCGACCCCGCCGCAATCGCGTTTTCACGGCCCGCCCGCAGGCGCAGTCCGGATACCGAATCGCGATACAGCCGCGCCAATATCAGGGCAATCACACAGACCGCCGCCGCCGTCGGCAGATCGGTCAGCCGCGGCACCCCGAAAAACGACTGCGCGCCGCGCGTCACGTCGCGCCAGCCGATGATCACGCCATGCACGATGATCAGCAGACCCAGCGTCGCAATGGTCGCCGCCGACCCCTCAAGCCTGCCAATCGCCGCCCCGACCGCCAGCGCCACCACGGCGGTGAACGCCACCGCAACCAGCGTCGCCGGGATCAGCGACAATTCGGTCGTGGCCAGCCAGTCGGGCAGTTTTGGCAGCGTCGCCACCTTGACCGCCGATGGCAGCGTTAGCAGTGACGACGCATAGGCGCCGATGCCCATGAACGCGACGTGGCCGAAACTCATGATGCCGCTGTTGCCGGTATAGACGCCGATCCCGACGACCCCGGTCAGCGAGATGAAAAACACGGTCAGCACCCGCTCTGACGCCGGTCCCGACCATGTCGCGAACAGCACCGCAAGCAACGTCAGGGCAAGGATCGCACCGCCGCTGGCCAGCAATTGTCTGGGTGGAGAAGTGAACATCGCGCCCCAGT
>JBBQHC010000009.1:0-49772 GCA_038323615.1 Rhodobacterales bacterium
TGGCCGAATTGCGAACCCGGCTGATCCGTTCGGCGTTCGCGTTCATCGTCGGCATGGTCATCTGTTTCAGTTTCGGATCGGTGCTGCTGGATTTCCTGCTCGGGCCGATCGAAAAGACGATGCGTGCCTTGGGCAACCCCAACCCGGTGATGCAATACACCGCCCCGCAGGAATACTTTTTCACGCTGATCAGTATCTCGATGGTGGGCGGTCTGGTGCTGGCGTTCCCGGTGATTTCTTATCAGTTGTGGCGGTTTGTGGCGCCTGGTCTCTATCGCAATGAAAAGTCGGCATTCCTGCCCTTCCTTGTCGCCTCACCCGCGCTGTTCCTGTTGGGGGCGGCGTTTGCGCAATATGTGGTGATCCCGCTGGCGATGGCGTTTTTCCTCGGCTTCGCTGACCTTCCCTCCTACTTTGCAGCGATCATGCAGGGGCAGGACGGGATTCCTCTGCGTGATAGTGGCATTGACATTGTGTTCAACGGCAAGGTCAACGAAAGCCTTGATATCACGCTGAAAATGATCGTCGCCTTCGGCTTGTGCTTTCAACTGCCGGTGCTGCTGACGCTGATGGGCATGGCAGGACTCGCCTCGGCACGCGGTCTACGCAATATGCGCAAATACGCGGTCGTCGGTATCCTGATCGTCGCGGCCATCGTGACGCCGCCCGATGTGACGACGCAGATCATCCTGTTTGTCGTGGTTTATGCGCTCTACGAAATTTCGATCCATCTGGTTGCCGGGGTCGAGCGGCGCAAGGATGCCCGTGCCCGCGCCGATGGTGTGATCGGTGCCGACGAAAGCCTGTTCGACGTGCCCCCCGATGACGAGGATGAGGACAAGGCGTGAACGACGACGACGCCCTGACCCGGATCGCCGCCGCCCTTGAAAGACTGGCCCCTGCGCCAGCCGCACCCCCGAATTTCAAGGCGGCGAGTGCCTTTGTCTGGCACCCCGACCCCGATCGCTTGGTGCCGGTGGCGCGGGTCAACCGGGTAGACGTCGGCCTGCTGGTCGGGATCGACCGGGCACGCGACACGCTGCTGGCAAACACTGACAGATTCGCCCGTGGACTACCGGCGAACAACGCCCTGCTCTGGGGCGCGCGGGGCATGGGAAAATCAAGCCTTGTCAAAGCAATCCACGGCGCCCTTGTCGCGAAATACCAGGACCTCAAGATCGTTGAGGTGCAGCGCGAGGATTTGCCAACGATCGGGCGGTGCCTGGCGTTGCTTCGCGCGGCACCGCAGCGTTTCATCCTGTTTTGCGATGACCTGTCATTCGGCCACGACGACGCGCATTACAAATCGCTCAAGGCGGTTCTGGACGGCGGCGTCGAAGGGCGGCCCGACAATGTGGTGCTGTACGCGACGTCGAACCGCCGCCACCTGATGCCGCGCGACATGATTGAAAACGAACGCTCCACCGCGATCAGCCCGGCCGAGGCGGTCGAGGAAAAGGTGTCGCTGTCGGATCGCTTTGGCCTTTGGCTGGGCTTTCATCCTTGCGATCAGGATCAATTTCTGGCGATGATCCGCGGCTACTGCGACGCTTTTGGGATAATGATCGACGATGCGACGTTGCGGGCCGAGGCGGTGGAATGGCAGGCGACGCGCGGCAGCCGCTCAGGTCGGGTCGCTTGGCAGTTCGTTACTGATCTGGCCGGACGCATGGGTGTGGCGCTGGACGCATCCGAGCGGTAAAGCCTACGGAACTCGCCTGCGACCGGCGTTCGACCGGATTATGGACCCGACCGGGGGGCAAACGGGCAAGATCACGCGCCGCACCGTTGCCCCTTCTTTTGGCACTAAATATTCCGGGGGGCCGCGCAGCGGCGGGGGCAGCGCCCCCTCTGAACCCTTGCGGCCAAGCGTGCTGTGGGTTTTTACCCACAGTTCCTTTTCAGGGCAGATACTTGGTCGGATCGACAGGGGTGGTGCCTTCGAAAACACCAAACTCAAATGCGCCGCCTGCTGCCGCCGAAAGAAGGCCTAACCTTTCGCCGGCAGAAATTTGCTGACCTTTCGCGATTGAAACCGAGGACTGATCAAGGCCAAAATATCCAGTCAGCAGACCGTTGGCATGTCGGATGATCACAAAAGTCCGTCCATCGGCGGTTTTCGATATCTCGCCAATGGTTCCTGCTGCTGCAGCTTTGATGGTTGAACCGCTGGCGGCCGAAATTTCAACGTACTTGTAGCTTGGTCCAAACGCGCGAATGATCGAGCCCTGCACCGGATATGCCAATCGCGCCGACGAGGCTGACGGGGTTGTCGCGGGAAGGGCCGGGGCCGGGGCGGGAGCCACAACGGGGGCGCTGGGATTTTCAGCCGGCAGCGGTCGCGCGGCACTGGGCGGGGTCGGGGTCGGACTGCCGACACCCGGCGCAGTTTCCACCCGCCGGGTGGGGGCCGCAGCCCCTGCCGTCGGGATCAGTAAATACTGGCCTTCGCGGACATCAAGGTTGGGCCCAAGGCCATTCCATTCGGCGATACTGCGCACCGGCACATTATAAAGTCGTGCCACCGAATAGGCGGTTTCGCCGCGTTCGATCTGATGGCGGATCGGTTCTGCCCCGGTTTGCGGTGCTGACGCAGTCGGCGCCAGCGTGGTGGCCGCGACCGTCGCTTGCGGTCCGGCCCGATCGATCGCGGCCCCCGCCAAGGTCGTCACATCGACCGCATTAGCTTGTATCGGGCCGGTGCCGATCGCTCCGGTTGCGGGCGAAGGTTCGGCAACGCGCCCCGGCAGGGCGATAATTTCGTCCCGACGCAGCACCGCATCGGGCTGGATGCCGTTATAACGCGCCAGCGTATCGGCATTGAGCCCTAAACGCCCGGCAATGGCATTTACCGTATCGCCGCGTTGGGCCGCAACCACCTGATAGGTCGGATAGGAAATCACGCCGCGGTCGTCCGGGCGCGGCCGGTTGGGCAGGCTCATCGTCGCAGCCGTGGTGTCGAGCGTTGCGCCCGGCCCTGACAGGTCGCGCAGGTCTGTGTCCAGCGTCAGGTTGTTATTCTCGTCGCAGGCCGCAAGGGCCAACAGGGCGCAGCCGGTCAACAGGGCAGAACGCAAGCTATGGGGGGAAACGCGCATGTCATATCCTCAATCATCGGCGGCCTCTTGGGGCGGGCCATTTCTGCCTCAGTCGCCAAGCCCTTCGATCAAAGGGACAAAGCGCACGGGGCGCAATTCGTCGTAGTCAAAGCCGGTTGCTGTCCGGGTCACCCGGATCAAACTTTGCACCGCGTCGGACTGCCCGACCGGCAATACCATGATACCGCCTATCGTCAATTGCGCCAAGAGGGGGCTGGGCGGGTCTTCGGCGGCGGCTGTCACGATGATCCGGTCGAATGGCGCCTGTTCAGGCAGACCGAAACTGCCGTCGCCGACAATAGCAGTGATGTTGGTCAGATCGAGACGGGCAAAGATCACCCGCGCATCTGCCACAAGGCTGCGAAAACGGTCCACCGTATAGACCCGGCGCGCCAGATGCGACAGGATCGCCGCCTGATAGCCGGATCCGGTCCCCACCTCGAGAACCTTGTCGCGCGGCCCGATCTGCAAGGCCTGCGTCATGATCCCGACGACTGACGGCTGGCTGATTGTCTGCCCCGCGGTGATCGGCAGCGGCATGTCCTCATAGGCCCGTTCGGCGAACAGCCCACGGACGAAATCGGCGCGGTCGACCTTTTCCATCGCCGACAGGGTCCGGCTGTCAGTCACGCCCTTGGAGCGAAGTGCATACAGGAACTGCATTTTGCGTTCCGCGTCGCTCACCTCAGATCCCTCGCCAGTGATGCGACGGCATCGTGCGCCGTCAGGTCCGCCCGCATCGGTGTCACCGAAATGTAGCCGTCAAGGTTGGCTGTTACATCCGTGCCCGGCGCCGTCGGTTCGTTCTGCGCGCCGCCCTTGATCCACAAAAACCGCCGCCCGGCAGGCGACAGGTGCGGATCGACCGAAAAGTGGCTGTTGCGGCGAAATCCTTGCGTGGTGACAGCGGTGCCCAGGACATCGCCCGCCGCGACGGGCGGGAAATTGACGTTGTAAAACAGGCGGTAGTCGCCTGCTGCCCAATCGGCGTGATCCAATAGTTTGCGCACGAGGCCAGCCCCGTGCGCCTCTGCCGCCGCGAACGGATCGGCCAGTCGCGCGTTCCCGGGGCCATAGAACTGCGACATGGCGATGGCGGGCAGACCTTGCAACGCCGCCTCGATCGCGGCCCCGATCGTGCCGGAATAAAGTGTGTTTTCGCCCGCGTTGTTGCCCCGGTTGACGCCTGACAGCACCAGATCGGGGGGCGCATCTGCCATTACGTCATAGACCGCTGCCAGCACGCAATCGGCGGGCGACCCTTCGGCGGCAAAGCGGCGGTCGCCCAATTCGGCAACCATAAAGGGGTGCGTGTAGCTGATGCAGTGCCCGACGCCGGATTGTTCAAAGGCGGGGGCGACTGTCCAAACCTCGCCGCCCGGCCCTGCAATGTCGGTTGCAATAGCGTGCAGCACGGCCAGCCCCGGCGCGTTGATACCGTCGTCATTGGTGATGAGAATGCGCAATGCCCCGGCCCCCTTTGCGGTCTTTCCTAAAGCCGGGGGGGCAGCGCTGCAAGCGATCCGCCGCCGATTCCGGGGCCGACGTGGTCAAAGCCCGTCTGTGGATGCGAAAGAAACAGCGCTAGCCCAGAATTTCCGGCAACAGGCGGGCGGCCTCGATCTTTGGGTTGGTCAATGCGGCGCGGTCTTCGCCGGGAAAGAACCGTGCGCGTAACGCGGTGGGCATCGGTGCGGGAGTCAGAATTTTCACCTGCGGTCCGGTCTTGACGGATTCGGCCTGCCAACTGCGCGCCAGCGCCATCTGCGCCGCCTTGGTCGCGCCGTAGCTGCCAAAGAACTTTTCACCCATGCGCGGATCATCAAAGAATACGGCCCGTCCGCCAGTGTCCAGCAGGGGCGCCACATAGCCGATCAACCGAGCGGTGGCGGTGACGTTGATTGTGACCGATTTATCAAAGTCTTTCGGCCCGATATGCCCGGCAGGGGCCAGCGGGGCGGCATGGATCGCGGTATGCACCCAAAGGTGGATATGCCCCCAACGGTCGTGGATCGACAGGCACAACTGCTGCATCGCCGCATCCACGGTGATATCCATCGGGGCCAGCGTTGCCTGTCCACCCGCAGCGGTGATCGCGTCGTCGAGTTCTTCCAGCGCGCCGACCGTCTTGGCCACCGCAACGATATGGTGCGTCGGGGCAAGCGCCACGGCAAGGGCGGCGCCAAGGCCGCGTGACGCACCGGTGATAAGGGCAACTTGGGTCATGCTGTGTCTCTGCGCAGTTCGGCGCAAAACGTCAAGCGGTGGCAGGCCGGGACTGCGGACGCAACGAGGTGGCGGCGGTATCCGGTGCATCGGGCAGGCGCAGCGCGGTTGCCTCGCCGTTGCGCAGCAGTATGACGCGGGCGTCGTCGATCGCGCCGATCCGCCACGCGCCGACATTGTCGCCAACAACGATCCGGGCGATCCGCCCCCCCGGTCGGCGCAACAATGCGGCAGCACCGTCTGCGGTCTGCATGACACCCAAGAGGGTGAGTTCCCCAAGGTCGATTGCATCCGCGGAGGTCGCGGTTTCGGCGACGAATTGGCGTGGGGTCAGCAGGGTATCGGCGGGCAGGGTCATGGCAGGCGTCCTTTGGTTCGCCGGGCGTCTGACAGAATGCTGCGGTGCAGAAAAGGGCGGGTCAGGCGGATCGGCCAAAACCCGCCGTGCCGGGTCAGCCCCGGCGCTGATATAGCTGTGCCACGCGGGCAAGGTCGTCGCGCGGCGGATCGGCCGAAACGCTGACGGCGCAGCGTCGGGTCACTCGGCGGCGGTCTTCATCTCGAAACCCTGTTCCAGCATATCCATCGGTTTGATCGGATACTCGCCGGAAAAACAGGCGTCGCAATATTGCGGCTGTTTGGGATTGCGCCCGCCGGCCTCGCCCACCGCCCGATAAAGACCATCGAGCGAGATGAATTTAAGGCTGTCGACTCCCAGATGGTCGCGCATTTCATCCTCGGTCATATGCGCCGCCAACAGCTTTTCGCGCTCGGGCGTGTCCACCCCGTAGAAACAGGGCCAAGCCGTCGGGGGCGAGGCGATCCGAAAATGCACTTCGGCGGCGCCCGCTTCGAGGATCATTTCGCGGATCTTTTGACTCGTGGTGCCGCGCACCACCGAATCGTCAACCAGAATGATCCGTTTGCCGCGCACCAATGCCCGATTCACGTTCAGTTTCAGGCGCACGCCCATGTTGCGAATCTGTTCGGTCGGTTCGATAAAGGTGCGGCCCATGTATTGATTGCGGATGATCCCCATCGCGTAAGGGATTCCCGATTGCAGCGAATAGCCGATCGCGGCGGGGGTGCCTGAATCCGGGACCGGACAGACCAGATCGGCGTCGACGGGTGCCTCTTTGGCCAGTTCGCGCCCGATCGCCTCGCGGGTTTCATAGACGCTGCGACCGCCCAGAATTGAATCGGGTCGGCTGAAATAGACGTGTTCGAAAACACAGAACCGGGGCTTTTGTGGACGGAAGGGGAAGTGGGATTCGACGCCCTTGCCGCTGATCACCACCATTTCGCCGGGGGCCACCTCGCGGATGAATTCGGCACCGATGATGTCCAGCGCACAGGTTTCACTGGCCAGCGCCCAGCCGTCGCCCAACTGGCCCAAAACCAACGGACGCACGCCCAGCGGGTCACGGACACCGATCAGTTCATCGCGTGTCATCGCGACCACGGAAAACGCGCCTTCAACCTTGCGCAGGGCCTCTTCCATCCGGTCGGGGATGGATCGGCCCATCGAGCGGGCCATCAGGTGGATGATACATTCGCTGTCGGACGAGCTTTGGAAAATCGAGCCGCGTTCAATCAGTTCGCGCCGCAGGGCGACGGCGTTGGTGATGTTGCCGTTATGGGCGATGGCGGCCCCGCCCATGCTGAATTCGCCAAAGAACGGCTGCACGTCGCGGATTGCGGTCTGCCCCTTGTTGCCGGCGGTGGAATAGCGGACGTGACCGATGCCCAGACTACCGGGCAGGGTCTTCATCACATCCTGGCTGGTGAATGTATCGCGCACCAGACCCATCCGGCGGGCCTGACTGAAGCCTGCATCGGCGTCGTGGGTGACAATGCCCCCGGCCTCTTGACCGCGATGTTGCAGGGCGTGCAGGCCAAGAGCGATGAAATTGGCCGCATCACTGACCCCGATCACGCCGAATACGCCGCACTCCTCGCGGAGTTTGTCGTCGTCGAAGGGGTCGGCGGGGGGCATCTGGCAGGGCACGGGGGCAGCTCCGAATCCGGGACGGTGTCTTGGACGTGTCATAGTCCCTTGGGCGGCCAGTGTCACCCGGCGATCATCGCCCAGTTGCGGAACCAAAGCGGCGTCCGCGATGTTGATTTGGATGTGGCAAAGGGACGCGTCAGCATGACCGAGATTGACTATCTGGCGGCGATCCGGCGCAATCTATTGCTGTTGGCGGTTATCTCGGTGTTCGTGGTGACGTATTTCACCCGCGAATTGCTGCTGCCGATCATTCTGGGACTGCTGATTGCCCTGACGCTGAGCCCGCTGTCACGGGTCATGGCGCGCTTGGGCGTGCCGCACGCCGTCTCAGCCTTTTTGCTGGTCGGACTGACCGGCATCGCCATTGGGATAGCGGTCTATTTCTCATCAGCGACGGTGGCATCGTGGCTTGGCGACAGCAAGGAAATCGGACGCGAGCTGCAATTCAAGCTCTCGGGCGTATTTCGGTCGCTCGAATCGGTCAAGCAGGCGGCCGAGGACGTAACGGCGATCGCCGCCGCCGACCCAGCCGTTGCGCAAGAGGTCATTTTGCAACAACCGTCGTTGTTGGCCAGCGCGATGAGCGTCGCCGCCACCGCTGGCACTACTTTCATCGTGGCGCTGGTGCTGGCGATCTTTCTGCTGGCGTCGGGCGACATGTTCTATGTCAAGCTGGTGCAGTCATTTCCGACCCTGACCGGCAAGAAACGTGCCCTGACCATCGTGCGTGACATTGAACGGCAGGTCTCGCGTTATCTGCTTTCGATCACTGTGATCAACGCGGGATTGGGTGTCGCCGTTGGCGTGACGCTGGGCGCCTTGGGCATGGAATACGCCTATATCTGGGGGATCGCCGCGTTTTTGCTGAATTATCTGCCTTATCTGGGTGGCGTGATTGGCACCGCATTGGCCGGGGTCGTCGCAATCGTGACCTTTGACAGCCTCGCCTATGCGATGCTGGTGCCGTTGTCCTATCAGGTGCTGACCGGGGTCGAGGGGCAGTTTATCACGCCATTTCTTGTCGGGCGCCGGCTCGCGATCAATCCGGTGGCGATATTCCTGACCGTCGTCGTCTGGGCATGGCTGTGGGGCCTGCCCGGCGCCCTGCTGGCGGTGCCGTTCCTGGTCACGTTCAAGGTGATCTGCGACAATATCGACAGTCTGGCCGTGGTCGCCAATTTCCTCAGCGTCGCAGATGTCGCGGTCGAAGACCCCGTCGAAGCCTGATTGCTGCTTTTCGGGTCTAACTTGAAACGTCCGGTGTTGGATGTCGCGTTCGAGCGAAACGACCGGCAGCGAAGATCCAAATCAGGTTTGACCCGAACGGCCTTATTGCACTGCGGCGCCGCAGTTGCCGACCAGTTGTTCGTACTGGGTGGTGACCCAGCCCAGCGCCGCCTCGGGGTCGCGGCCTTCAATCTGGCCGGTCAGGCGGGAAAACACTTTGACCGAACGGCTGTTGTCGATCATCGGAACGTCCTGCGCCGACAGGATCGTCTGATAGACGAAAAAGGCGACCGCGACCAAAAGGATGCCGCGCAGCACCCCGAACAGAAATCCGGCCCCCTGATCAAGACCCCCAAGGGCCGAGCGTTGGACGACCGAGGCAAAAAGCGGCGTAAAGATCGAAAAGACCACCAGCGCCACCGCAAACACCGCGGCAAAGGCGGCGATAATGCTCAACTCGCAACTGTCGCCGATGAATTCGCCCACAACCGGGATCTGCCGGATCAGTGGTTGCACCTGATCGGCAAAGATGAACCCGAGGATCGTCGCCCCGATCCAGCCAAGGATCGCCAGCGCCTCGCGAACAAAGCCGCGGCTGTAGGCCAGCAAAGCCGACACCACGATGATCACGGCGACAACGCCGTCGATGATGGTAAAGCCGTCCATGCCGTCCCTCTTTGCTGACCCTTAGCGCGGGCCGAATATATCCGTCACAAATCCGGGCAGGTCCTGCATTTCACGCAGGGTCAACCCCGATCCCGCGCCCTTCTTCTGGGACTGCGGCAGGATGGCCGAGGTAAAACCAAGTTTTTGCGCCTCTTTCAACCGATTTTCGGTCTGCGCCACCGGACGCAGCGCACCTGACAGGCTGATTTCGCCAAAAACAACACAGTCTTGGGGGATCGCGGCGTCTTCCCGCGCAGAAACCAGCGCCGCGGCGACCGCCAGATCGGCCGCCGGTTCGCTGATCCGCAATCCGCCCGCTACGTTCAGATAGACATCGAGGCCGCTAAAGGTGACATCGCAGCGGGCCTCCAGCACCGCTAAAATCATCGCCAGCCTGCCGCCATCCCAGCCCACCACGCTGCGCCGCGGCTGTGCTGCGGAAGAGGGCGCGACGAGCGCCTGAATTTCGCACAACATCGGGCGCGACCCTTCGATTCCGGCGAAAACCACCGATCCGGGTGCCGGTTTGCCGCGTTCGGACAGGAACAGGGCCGAGGGGTTCCTGACCTCGGCCAGCCCCTTGCCGGTCATTTCGAACACGCCGATCTCGTCCGCCGGGCCAAAGCGGTTTTTCACCGCCCGCAGAATCCGAAACTGATGCCCGCGCTCGCCCTCGAAATACAACACCGTATCGACCATGTGTTCGACAACGCGGGGGCCGGCGATTTGCCCGTCCTTGGTGACGTGTCCGACCATGACCACGGCCATCGTGCGTTTTTTCGCAAACGTCGTCAGTTCGTGGGCGCAGGCCCGGACCTGGCTGACCGAACCGGGTGCGGATTCCACATTATCGGCCCACATCGTCTGAATCGAATCGATGATCGCAAGATCGGGTTTTTCGGCCTCAAGCGTCGTCAGAATATCGCGCAGGTTGGTTTCGGCGGCCAGCATTACCGGGCTTTTCTCAAGCCCCAGACGACGGGCGCGCATCTGCACCTGCGCGGTCGATTCCTCGCCCGACACGTAGATCACCTTGAGACCATTGCGGGCAAACCGCGCCGCCGCCTGCAACAGCAGGGTCGATTTGCCAATGCCGGGATCGCCGCCAACCAACAGGGCCGATGCCGCGACCAACCCGCCGCCCAGCACCCGGTCGAGCTCATCGACCCCCGACATGGTGCGCGGCGGTTCTGCGGCCTGGGTGGCCAGATCGGTCAGCACCACCGCTGCGCCACGTTTGCCGCCAAGGGTTTTCTTGGGCGGACCCGAGGCCAGCGCCTTGTCCTCGACAATCGCATTCCAGGCGCCGCAAGCCTCGCACCGCCCCGACCATTTGGACGACAGCGCACCGCAGTCATTGCAACTAAACGATAGATCCTTGGCCATGTTCCCCTTTTGCCCCAATCTGCGCACCGGGGCAACGTCCGTTATTTTTGCAGCGCCCGTGCGGTCAGGATCGAGATGACGATAGAGCCAAGAATGCAGGCGGTGAAAAGATACAGGCCCCACGCCACCTCGATACGGCCCCAGCCAATGCCTTTGGCCAGCACTATATACAGCGCGATTAGGAACACATCCGCCATCGCCAGTTTGCCCAGCCACGCCAGCACCGGCAACACCTTGCGGCGCATCAGGCCAAAGTGGACCAAGGCCAGACCAATGGTTTTCAGATAGGGGGCGAACAGGGCAAGGGCGGTAACGATCAGTGCCAGCACCACGTCAGACCCCCAAAGCGATTGCAGGCCGGAAATGACGCTGATCTCGCTCAGGCCAAACAGCGGCAACATCCCGGCACGCAGCAAGGGCGCGAACCATGCCAGCGGAAATAGGACAAGCAGGGCCAGATTGGCAAGGCGCAGCGCGGTCATCATGGCGTGCATGTGCGGGCATTAGCGGTCAATGACAAGGGGTTACTCGGCGGCGGGTTTCGCCTGCGGCAAGGGCACCACGTTGGTTTCGCGTTCGTCCTGCTCGAAACGATAGCCAAGCGCGGGCAGGGCGGTCAGCAACTGTTCGTCCAGTTGGGCAAGCTGACTGGCGACGATGCTTTCCTCAAGCTCGACCTGACTGACCCATTTGCGAATTTCGCGGCAGACATGCAGCGCCTCGACGATGCGTTCCTGCTGATCCTCGGCCTCTTTCTGGCGCTGCGACAGAAACGCCTTGGCGCGGGAGACCTTCTCGTCGGAATAGATATCCGCCAGCTTGCGGGCCTGTTGGCTCATTTGCGCCGCCAAGGTCAGCACCTCGGTTTCCAAATTGCCCAGTTCAGGGTGATCGCGCAGATAGGCAAGGCGTTCGCGCACCGCGTCGAATTCTGCCGAAAGGGTAAAGACCCCGGCCCGGTCAGCGGTGTGGCAGGCGTGATAAGCCCGCGCCACGTCGCCCATCGAGATATGGAAATCCCTGTGGCTGCGTTCCAGCGCCATGATGCGCGCAGTGGTCGGAACGAAAAACAGCAACGCCAGCAGCATCACCGTGGCCACAATCTGCACCACCATTCCGGCCTGCGGATAGACCGTATCGCCGAATGTCACGGGTAGCGTCAGCCAGGGCGCAAGGCCGGCGGCCGCGGTGATCGTGTAGGCCAGCGCAGCCAGTGCCAGCGTCGCGATCAAGATGAATGAAAACGCATGGAGCCCGCGCGACATAGTGCGCACTGTGGTCATAATTGACATCGACGATGTCCCCCCAAACCCTTCGTAACTAATTATTAAGTCCGATGATAAGCGAAGAACCGCCTAGAACCAAAGGGCAAATTAGCGGTTTCCGCCTTCGCATGACGAATCATGTGCCAATCTTGGATAAATCTGTTGATAGTTTCTGTTTGCGAAACGGCGCGTGAACGTGTCGACACGCAGGGCAGCGCAAGCGACGGTGGGTGTTCCTTTGACGTCCCCCAAATATCCGATCCGGCGTGTGGGATCGGCGGTCGAGTCGCGTTGTGGATAAGTGACGCACAAGCTTGCGGCATTGCGTCGATGTCAGGTGCCGAGAGACCGAATCGTTCAGCGCAGCGTCGCGATCGGCCCTTCGGCGCGGCCGTTGATGAACTGATCGACATAGGGATCGCCCGCCGCATCCATGTCGGTGATCGCCCCGGTCCAGCGCACGACGCCGCCATGCAGCATCGCGACCCGGTCAGCGATGGCGCGAACCGAACTCATGTCATGGGTGATCGTCACCGCCGTGGCACCCATTTCGGTCACGATTTCGCGGATCAGATCGTTGATGACTCCTGCCATGATCGGATCAAGGCCGGTGGTCGGTTCATCGAAAAAGATGATCTCAGGGTCGGCGGCGATGGCGCGGGCCAGACTGACGCGTTTCTGCATACCGCCCGACAGTTCGGCGGGCAGACGGTCGGCGACATCGGCCCCCATGCCGACGCGGCGCAGCTTTGCGATGGCGATCTCGCGGGCTTCGGCGCGGGGTCGTTTCAGCGATCCGCGCAGCAGCCGGAACGCGACGTTTTGCCAGACCGGCAGCGAGTCAAACAGCGCGCCGCCCTGAAACAACATCCCGAACCGGGCCAGAAACGCATCGCGCGGCGCGTTGGTGACGTTTTGCCCATCCACTTTGATGGCCCCGGAATCCGGCGTCACCAGCCCTAGGATACATTTCAGCAGCACCGACTTGCCCGTTCCCGAGCCGCCGATCACGACCATGCTGGTGCCCTTGGGTACGTCCAGACTTGCGCCGCGCAGAACCTGATTGGCGCCGAACGCCTTGTGCACATTGTTCAGGCGGATCATGCGGAGAAAAACGCTTGGGTCAGCAGGAAATTGGCGGCCAAGATCAGCACCGCTGCCGCCACGACCGAGGATTTGGTCGCCCGACCCACGCCCATCGCGCCTCGGTCGCTGTGCATCCCGTAATAGCACCCCATCAGGGCGGCGATGACGCCGAACACCGCGCCTTTGGCGAGACTTGAAACGACATCCCGGATCTCAAGAAAATCTGCCGTGTTCTGCAAATAGGCGGCGGCGTTGAACCCCAGCGTTCGCGTCCCGACGACATAGCCGCCGTAAATCCCGATAATGTCGCCGATCCCGACCAATACCGGCATCACCAGCAGGGCGGCCAGAACCCGGGGCAGGGTCAGGTATTTCATCGGATGCGTGGACAGGGTCACAAGGGCGTCGATCTGTTCGGTCACCTTCATTGTCGCGATCTCGGCGGCAATCGACGATGTCACCCGCGCCGCGATCATCAGCCCGACCAGCACCGGACCCAGTTCGCGCACCATGCCGATGGCGACGATCTGTGGCACCACTGCCTCGGCGCTGAATCGGGCACCGCCGGCGTAGATTTGCAATGCCAGAGCGCCGCCGGTGAACAGGGCGGTCAGGCCGACGACGGGCAGCGAAAAGAACCCGATCTGGATCAACGCCAGCCCGAATTCGCGCGGATAGAACGGCGGGCGAAACAGATAGGTGAGCGTTTCGGCGGCAAACGACACCATCCGCCCGACATCCGCCAGCATCGCCAGAACCGCTGCGCCAATCCGTGCCAGCAGCGTCATGTGGTGGCGAACCGCCGGGTCAGGCGGGGGCCAAGCGAGGTCAGGATTTCATAACCGTTGGTGCCTGCAGCCGCCGCCAGTTGATCGACCGTCTGATGCGGGCCGATCAGTGTCAGATCGACCGGGTCTTCGCCCAGATCGGTGACATCGACGGTCAAAAGATCCATCGAAATGCGCCCGACGACTGGGCAGGGCTGATCGCCGTGCCACATCGTCGCCTTGTCCGTCAGACTGCGCAGGATACCGTCGGCATAGCCTGCGGCGACGGTTGCCAACCGGGTCGGGCGGGTCGCCTGCCAAGCGTTGCCATAACCCACGACCTCGCCCGCATCGAGGTCGCGCAACTGCACCACGGGCAGATCGAACTGCACCACCGGGAACGCGTCGCGGTAGGGGTGACCGCCATACAGACCGATGCCGGGGCGGGTCACGTCGAAATGGTAATCCTGTCCCAGCAGGATGCCCCCGGTCGCGGCCAGCGAGCGCGGCACGCTGATCCCGTCCGTCATCTGGTGAAACACGTCGAGCTGGTAGGCGTTCATCGGATGAGCGGGGTCATCGGCGCAAGCCAGATGCGACATCACCAGCACCGGGCGCTGTTCCAACGCGACCTGC
Source organism: Rhodobacterales bacterium (assembly GCA_038323615.1). Classification (GTDB taxonomy): domain Bacteria; phylum Pseudomonadota; class Alphaproteobacteria; order Rhodobacterales; family Rhodobacteraceae; genus JBBKXP01. The sequence continues at coordinate 14,369 of JBBQHC010000009.1, forward strand.
GCGACGGCGGCCCATTCCGACCATTCCATGCCCAGCCGGTTCATCCCGGTATCGAGTTGCAGGCCGAATGAATGTCCCGGCAGCGACTCGAAATGCCGGGTCAGCTGATCGATCGACGACAGCATCGGGGTCAGCCCCATGTCGGCGATCATGTCGGTATCGCCGCGCATATGGCCCGACATCACCGAAATCCGTGGGTTCGGGCCGATGGCCTGGCGCAAGGCCGCGCCTTCGGCGGCAAAGGCGACGAAAAACTGGGAGCAACCGGCCCGCACCAGGGCCCGCGCGACATGGCCGGCGTCCAACCCGTAACCTTCGGCCTTGACCACGGCGCCGGTCTGGCCCGCCGACATGGCATCCAGCGTCCGCCAGTTGGCGACCACCGCGTCAAGGTCAATCGTCAGAACACCTGTTGTCATGCCGGACCTTTTGACAGGCAGGGCCAAGCGCGGCAAGGGGACAAACCAGAGGGCGAAATCATCGCATTGCCCCCATGCGACGGGGCCGCGAGATCAACAGCGTGACGTCGATCAGGGTGCGAAACAGCGACATGCCGCCGGGGCAGGTGACATAGCGCGGCGTCCAGACCGGGCCAAATTTGCGCTTGAACGCACTCAGCCCCTCGAAACTGTAAAAATCGTCACCGCGCCGATAGATCATGGTGCCAATCCGATTCCAGGTCGATGCCAGCGGATGATCGCGCAGGCCGGCAAGCGGGGCACCACCAAGGTTGAACCAGCGATAGCCCTCGGACTGCGCCAGCAGGATCGCTTCGGTCATCAGAAAATCCATCAGGATCGGAGACAGGCCGGGCAAATGGCGCATCAGGTCGATGGCAATTTCGCCCTTGTCGGCTCCGCGCCAAAGGTTGGCAAAGGCGACGATCTGATCGCCTTGCCAGATCACGGCAAGGTCAAAATGGGTCAGATAGGCAGGATCGAACCGGCCCAGCGAAAACCCCTTTTCGCGGCCACCGTGCTGGGCCAGCCAAACGTCCGAAATCGTTTTCAGGTCGCCCAGATGCCCCGGCACATCCTCCCGTGAAATCAGCCCAAAGCGCAACCCGTCGCGGGCGGCGCGTGACCGGGCATAGCGCAGATCCTTGCGGTCAGGCCCGTCGAGGGTGAATGTCGTAAGATCGACACGCGCCACCTCGCCGGTTTTCAGAATAGCGTGACCAAAATCCAAAAGGCGCATGATACCGCTGGGTTCGACCGCATAGAATACCGGCCGCATCCCCGCCCGATCAGCCTTTTCGACAAAGGTCCACAGCAGGTCATCCGCCGCCTTGGGGGCACCAATCGGACCACACAGACACACCCACGACCCGCCCGCCGCAGCGTAGAACAGCGCGGCGTCGCCATCCGGTGACAGCAGCACCTGTTTGTCGCCCAAATATGCCACCTGCATGATGCTGTCGGGGCAGGCGGCGATCAAGGCGACCGCTGCGTCGGGCAAGGGTTCGGCCACATCGCGCCCACGCAGCGGCCTGTTGACCAGTCGGTCAAGACCCAGAACCGCCACCGCAAGGGTCAGCGCCAGCGTTGCCCGCAAGAACCGTGGCGCATCGCCATGCCAGGCAAACCGCCACCACAGATCAGACCGATAGGCGACATTGCCGTAGCCCAGAAACCCGACCGCTGCGACTGCAAGCAAGGTCAGTGCGACCAGCGCCAGCCAACCCGCACTGGGCCGGAAACTGCGCCAGTTGCCGCGCCGATAGAACACACTACGGGCCAGCCACAGCACCGCCGCAGTGGCCAGTAACAACAGTGCCTCTTCCCAATCAAACCCCTTGGCCAGTGCGAACACGGACCCCGCCACCAACATGCCCATCGCCACAATCCGCGCCTGCGCCATCCGCAACGCCAGACCCCGCGCCAGCACCACCAGCGCCAACCCTGCAAGGCTGGCCGACAAATGCGATGCCTCGGCAAATGGCAGCGGCAGGATGTCGCGCACCAAGGCGCGCCGCCAGTTGGTTTCGGGCACGGCATTGGAAAACATCAGCGCCAAGCCACCCGCCAGCACCAGCAGCGCGATGATCAGATGTGCCCAGCGTTCAGCAAACAGTGCGACGGCCAACACGTGCAGCCACCATTTGGGGCGCGTGGCCGTGGAATCAGAACTCACTGTCGCCGCTTTGTTGCCAGGGCTTGACCAGATTGCCGAACCGGGTGAACTGACCCTCAAAGCTTAGCTCGACATGGCCGATCGGGCCGTGCCGCTGCTTGCCGATGATGACCTCGGCCTTGCCATGCAGGTGTTCCATCTCGGTTGTCCATGCGGCCATCTTTTCCAACTCGTGGTCGCCCGGCTTTTCGCGTTCTTTATAATATTCCTCGCGATAGACGAACATCACAACATCGGCGTCTTGCTCGATCGACCCGGATTCGCGCAGGTCGGACAGTTGCGGGCGTTTGTCCTCGCGGTTTTCGACCTGACGCGAGAGCTGCGACAGGGCGACCACCGGAATCTGCAATTCCTTGGCGATGGCTTTCAGACCCATGGTGATCTCGGAAATCTCGTTGACGCGGTTTTCGCTGCGCCCGGTGCCGCGCACCAGTTGCAGGTAATCGACCATCAGCACATCCAGCCCATGCGTCCGTTTCAGGCGCCGGGCACGGGCCGCAAGTTGGGCGATCGGCAGTGCGGGGGTGTCGTCGATGAACAGCGGGCAGGCTTCGAGCGCCTTGGCGGCGTCGACGAACCGGCGAAACTCGACCTCGGTCATGTCACCGCGCCGGATCCGTTCGCTCGGCACTTCGGATGCTTCGGACAGGATCCGCGCTGCCAGTTGTTCGGCGGACATCTCGAGGCTGAAGAACCCTACGACGCCGCCATCGACAGCGCCTTCGCCACCGTCCTGCAAGCGTCCCTTTTTATAGGCCTTGGCGACGTTGAACGCGATGTTGGTCGCCAGCGACGTCTTGCCCATCGACGGACGTCCGGCCAAAATCAACAGGTCGGATTTATGCAGACCGCCCAGTTTCTTGTCGAGGTCCGCCAGTCCGGTCGACACGCCCGACAGGCCGCCGTCCCGTTGATAGGCCGCGTTTGCCACGTTAACAGCGTCCGTTACAGCCTTAAGAAAGCTTTGAAATCCGCTCTCAGATGTGCCCTGTTCGGCTAGCTTGTACAGCTCTTGTTCGGCCTCGACGATCTGTTCGCGCGGTTCGCTGTCCACGTTGACCCGCGCCGCCTTGGCGGTTATGTCGCGGCCAACCCGCATCAGTTCGCGCCGCACCGACAGATCATAGATCATCTGCGCGTAATCCCGCGCCGCAAAGGCCGAAATCGCCGCCCCCGCCAGCCGGGCCAGATAGGCCGGGCCGCCCAGTTCTTTCAGCCCCGCGTCATCCTCGAGGAACGCCTTCAGCGTCACCGGGCTGGCCAGCGCATTGCGCCCGATCCGCGCCGCAGCAGTTTCGAAGATTCGGGCGTGGACCGGGTCGTAGAAATGTTTCGGCCCAACAATCCCGGCAATCCTGTCATAGATGTCGTTGTTGGTCAGAATTGCGCCCAGCAGTTGCTGTTCGGCCTCGATGGCATGGGGCATCGTGTCGGCGTCGGCCACGTCGGTGCCGCTGGCGTTGAATGTCGCGATCTCGTTCATCTTGGTCCCCTGCCTGTCTCGAGCTTGGCATAGTCAAAGTCGATGTGCCGCGCCATCATGATATCCCTGTGGATGTCCGCCGGGAGAAACCTGTGGACAAGACGGTTTCCCGATTTGCGCCCCATATATGGATGTCATCCAGTTCCCTAGCACAATATAGCTGAAAAAGTCACGATTCTCTGGATAAATCGCCCACAGGCACTGGCCATAGATTCAGCCCTGACGTGTCTTCGGCCATCCGGCAGGGTCACGCAGATAGGCCTCGACCCCGGAAAGTGTTTCGGCATCAAAGGCTTGCCGTACCTTAGCCTCGGCCAGCACGTCCCACCATGTGCAGAGGTGGATCAGTTGCACGCCGTGATCGGCCAGCGTTTTTTCGACGCCGTCAAAGATACCGTAGAAGAAAATGACCGCGGTCGCGGCGCAGGTCGCCCCGGTTTCGCGGATCGCATCGACAAAGGACAATTTGCTGCCGCCATCGGTCGTCAAATCCTCGACCAGCAACACGCGCTGGCCCTCGGTCATGACCCCTTCGATCCGCGCATTTCGCCCGTAACCCTTTGGTTTCTTGCGCACATAGGTCATCGGCAGGGCCAGCCGTTCGGCGACGAGCGCGGCAAACGGGATCCCTGCGGTTTCGCCGCCTGCAATATTATCAAACGCCTCGAACCCGGCCTCGCGCATGACGCTGACCGTCAGGAAATCCATCAGGGTGGACCGGATGCGCGGATAGGAAATCAGCTTGCGGCAATCGACATAGGTCGGCGCCTGCTTGCCACTGGCATGGGTGAAAGGCTCGCGGGCGTTGAAGTCGATCGCGCCGATCTCGATCAGCATGCCGGCGGTCAACCGGGCGATTTCGTCTTTCGGGGGGTAAGAGGATGGGATCATCGCCTGTCTTTCAGTATCATTTTGCCGAAATCACTACCGCCGTAGGGACCTTAGAACTCAACCCGCCACTGCAACGGAAAGCCGGGATCGAACAGCGTCACCGGGCCGTCAGCGGTGGCGATTTGCGCCGGATATGCGACCGGATCGCCCTTGATCAGCGTTATCGTCGCGTCGTTAGGGGCCAGCCGGTAGAACCGCGGGCCGTTCAGCGACACGAAGGCCTCGAGCTGTTTCAGCTTGCCTGCGACGTCAAACACCTCGGCCAGACAAGATAGCGTATTGGTCGCCGAAAACACGCCGGCGCAGCCGCAGGCCTGTAATTTGCCAGCATCCGTGTGCGGCGCCGAATCCGTGCCCAGAAAGAAACGTTTGTCGCCACTGACCGCCGCCTGCACCAGCGCGACGCGATGGGTTTCGCGTTTGGCGACCGGCAGGCAGTAGTAATGCGGCCGGATTCCCCCGGCAAGAATGTGGTTGCGGTTGATGATCAGGTGATGCGTGGTGATCGTCGCCGCCATATTCTTGTGGCTGTCGCGGACGTAATCCACCGCATCCTGCGTCGTCACGTGTTCCATGACGATCTTCAGGTCTGGCACCTTTTTGCGCAGCGGTTTCAGTACCTTGTCGATGAACACGGCCTCGCGGTCGAAAATGTCAATGGCCGGGTCGGTGACTTCGCCATGAACACACAGGGGCATCCCGATCTCGGCCATCTTTTCCAGAACCGGGCGCACCGCCTCGAAATCGCGCACGCCGCTGGCCGAATTGGTCGTTGCCCCGGCGGGATAGAGTTTCACCGCCGTCGCGACGCCGCTGGCATGGGCGGCGGCGACATCGGCGGCATCTGTCGTTTCGGTCAGATACAGCGTCATCAGGGGCCGGAACCCCGATCCCGTCGGCAACGCCGCCATGATCCGGTCGCGGTAGGCGCTGGCCTGTGCGCCCGTCACCACCGGCGGCACAAGGTTCGGCATCACGATGGCCCGTCCAAAGTGCCGCGCGGTTTCGGGTAACACGGCAGCCAGCATCGCCCCGTCGCGCAGGTGCAGATGCCAGTCGTCGGGCTGGCGGATCGTCAGGCGGGTCGGGGCGCGGTCGGTCATGCCAAACCGATTACACTGCGCCGATGCCGCTGGCCAGCCCTTGCCCCCGGCCCGCCACTTGGGCAGATTGCACCGCATCGCAAAAGGGGCTGCATATGCTGGGTTTCATTATCGCCGTCGCCGCCGGGTTTCTGACGCCCTATGCCGATGACCCTTTGTCTACCCCGATCATCGCCCGCGCCGCGCCGCTAATCAAAATTGCCCCCGGCGAAACCCGGCTGATCAGTTTCATGATCCTGATGCTGGTCGTCGGCGTTCTGGCCGCAATCCTGCAAAGCGGGTCAGCCTTTTGGGTGCTGCTGGGCGGGATCATCGGTTATTTCGCGGTCCGGTTTTTCGACAGCGGTAAACGCGCATTCGATCGCCGCAAGGCGGCGCAGCAATCCGACGCGGTCAATTGGAAGCGCTAGCTATTCGGCGGATTCGGATTCGTGTGCGGCGAACCCTGCCGCCCAAAGTGTGGCGAGTTTGCGGGTAAAGAACGGGCGCGAGCGGTCTTTGATCGCGTGGCGGCACAGCCGCACCGCCAGTTCGTCGCGACCGGCGTTTTCTAGCCGTTGCAGCAGGTTGCGCAGATAGGGCAGATGGTCGCGCCGCGCCCGGAAAAGGCGGGCAAACATCTGTGCCGTCAGACTGCCGTCCATCGCCGCCACGACAAGCGGCGTGGCGATATCCATCGCGTCGAATGCCTGATCCAACTGCCAGCCAAGGTATCGGCAGGGCAGGGCGGTGACGTTGGCGCGGCGGAACAGTGCCGCGTGCATGGCGTCAAGTGGGTGCGCCGGGTCGAACGCGATCCACGCCTGTGCGGCGGCGTCGATCATATCGGGGGCGTATCCGTAACGGTCGGTGAAACACAGGCGACGATGGTCGCGATACCGCGGATCCCATCCGGTCACAGCAGGGTCCAGCGTTGCCTGCGGGCGAATTGCCAACACCCGCGCGCCCGGTGCTGCGACACCGAATGCGGCGGCGGCGTAGCCTCCGGCATGGGCACCAAAGAACAGGACGTTGTCAAAATCTTCGAAAAAGCCGTCGTCGACCAGTCGGTCGAAATAGCGATAGACCGTATCGTCGCGGAACCATGTATCGCCGTCTGCGATCAGCGCCAGATGCGACCAGCCCTGCGTGCGCACAAAATTGAACCCGCGCGGTTCCGCGCTGTCGGCGCTGGTCTCGATCTGGCGGTGTGTCTCGAAGGTGACCAGCAGTTGCGGTCCGGCGTCGATGAACGTCGCGACATGGCGCGGCCCAAGGTTTTCGCAATAGCCCAGTTCATCGCCAATCTCGGCCAGCCGGGCATACCACGCTGCCCGGTCCAGATCGGCCAACCCGGCATTCAGTTCGATTCCTTCACTCGTCATAATTCACCTGTAATGGCCGCAGCAGCCGGGCCTTGCATGGCTATCATGGCCCATTGAGGCGAAATTGCGCAATCCCCGTGCTGCCTTTGCGACCCCGGCCTGCGGCTAGAAAAACGCCTGCAATCCGGTCTGCGCACGCCCTAAAATAAGGGCATGCACGTCATGGGTGCCCTCATAGGTATTCACTGTTTCCAAATTAACCATATGGCGCATGACCTGAAAATCTTCGGAAATGCCGTTGCCGCCGTGCATGTCCCGCGCCTGCCGCGCAATGTCGAGCGATTTGCCGCAGTTGTTGCGCTTCATCAGGCTGATCATTTCCGGCGCGGCGGTGCCTTCGTCCAGCATCCGGCCAAGGCGCAGCGACCCTTGCAGGCCCAGTGTGATCTCGGTCTGCATGTCGGCGAGCTTTTTCTGGAAAAGCTGGGTCTGGGCAAGTGGCCGCCCGAACTGTCGCCGGTCCAGCCCATATTGCCGCGCCGCGTGCCAGCAGTATTCCGCAGCACCCAGCACACCCCAGCTGATTCCATAGCGTGCCCGGTTCAGACAGCCAAATGGCCCTTTCAGGCCCTCGACTTCCGGCAGCAGCGCGTCTTCGCCCACCGCTACGTCTTTCATTACGATCTCGCCGGTGACAGAGGCGCGCAACGACAGTTTGCCGCCGATCTTGGGGGCGCTTAGCCCCGGCGTGCCCTTGTCCAGCACAAAGCCCCGGATTTTGCCGTCATGCGCATCCGACTTGGCCCAGACCACGAAGACATCGGCGATCGGCGCATTGGAAATCCACATCTTGGACCCGTTCAGCAGATAGCCGTCGGCGGTCTTTTTCGCTGTCGTCTTCATGCCCCCCGGATCGCTGCCCGCGTCCGGTTCGGTCAGCCCGAAACAGCCGATCAACGTGCCTGCGGCCAGCCCCGGCAGGTACTTTTGCCGCTGTGCATCGGATCCGTAGGCGTTGATCGGATACATCACAAGCGAGGATTGCACCGACATCATCGACCGATAACCGCTATCGACGCGCTCGACCTCGCGCGCGATCAACCCGTAGGTGACGTAGTTTGCGCCAAGACCGCCGAACTCTTCGGGGATGGTCACGCCCAGCAGGCCGGCGTCGCCCATCTGGCGGAATATGCCGGGGTCAGTGACTTCGTCGCGGTAGGCGGCGATGACCTTGGGTTGCAGCACATCCTGCGCGAAGGTGCGGGCGGCGTCGCGCAGCATCCGTTCGTCCTCGGTCAACTGATCCTCGAGTCGGAACACATCCGCCCAGTCGAAGGGGCCCAGATTTGGGCCATGCCCGTTTGCGTGATCAATCGCGCTGACTTTGTTCATTGGAACCTCCGGGCCCTGAGACGGTTACGACTTAACCTGTTGTGAGGGCATGGGCAATCTTTCGCGCTGCTCTGCAACCGATAGACATAAGATAACGCGGGGTCTGCTATCGTATAGCGACGTCGCTTGGCTTAGGTCGATGACAAGCGCGCGAAAGACCTGATGCGCCGCAAGATTTACCTGTTGAAAGGGAATACGATGCCGAAGAAATCCGCCCGCACGACCACAGCCCTTGTGGCGACAATGTCGATGCTGCTTCCCCAAAGTGTCTGGGTCGCCCCGGTACAGGCACAGGAAACGGTCCAGCTGTGCCTTGACCTGACCGATCCGCCCTGCCCAGAGGGCCAGCCAACCGAAGGCACAACGATGGACGCCGCCGCCGCCGCTGCGGCGTTGCAGGATGCCGCAGACGCGGCAGCCGCACAGGCGCAAGCCGAGGCTGACGCCGCTACGCAAGCGGCCGCCGAGGCGGATGCCGCCGCAGCCGCGCTTGCAGAGGCAGACGCCGCCGCGACCGCACAGGCGCAGGCCGACGCTGATGCCGCCATTGCCGCACAGGCGCAAGCCGAGGCCGACGCTGCCGCTGCCGCAGATGCCGCCGCTTCGGCACAGGCTGACGCGGACGCTGCTGCTGCCGCGCTGGCGAACGCCGACGCTGATGCCGCCGCCGCCGCACAGGCACAGGCGGACGCGGACGCTGCTGCTGCCGCGCAGGCGCAACATGATGCGGATGCGGCTGCTGCCGCCGACCAAGCCGCCGCCGACCAAGCTGCCGCCGATCAGGCCGCTGCTGACCAAGCTGCCGCCGATCAGGCCGCCGCTAACCAAGCCGCTGCCGATCAGGCCGCTGCTAACCAAGCCGCCGCCGACCAAGCGGCTGCCGATCAGGCCGCAACTGACCAAGCCGCTGCCGACCAAGCGCAACATGACGCGGATGCCGCTGCTACGGGACAGGCGCAGGCAGATGCCGATGCGGCCAATGTCGCCGACCAAGCGGCTGCCGATCAAGCCGCTGTCGATCAGGCTGCCGCCGATCAAGCCGCCGTCGATCAAGCAGCCGTTGACCAAGCCGCCGCTGACCAAGCCGCAGCCGATCAAGCCGCTACAGATCAGGCAGCCGCCGATGCCGAAACGGCACCTGACGTTGTACCGTTGGTGGAAACCGCGGACGTTCTGGCCGAAGACGAAGCCACACGCGCTGCGGCCCAACAAGCCATCGCCGATGGTGCCGATCCAACAGTCCATAGCGACGCTGGCACGCCCGAAACCCCTGTCGCTGCCGCCGATGCAACGGCCACCACCACCGCTGACGTTCAGGAAACCGTCGTCACCCAGGAAGAGGTCCGGTCAAGCGATCAGGACTTTGCCGCGCCAGTGACGTTGGAAGCCACAGCCGCACCGGCTGCCGAGGCGTCGCGCCGTGGCCTGTCGAACTTTGAAAAGGCGCTGCTGATCGGTGTCGGGGCTGTCGCCGTCGGCGCGCTGTTGAAAAACGGCGACCGCGTCGTCGCGAACTCGGGCGACCGCATCGTGACCCGTGGCGATAACGGCTATACCGTGTATCGCGATGACGATGCGCTGCTGCGCCAACCCGGCATGGGCGAGCGGACCGAGACGTTCAACGACGGCTCGACCCGCACTACTCTGACCCGGACCGACGGCAGCCAGATCGTGACGATCAAGGATGCTCAAGGTCGGGTGCTGCGCCGGGCACGCGTGTTGACTGACGGCACGCAGGTCCAACTGTTCGACGATGTTACGGTCGCACCGACCCCGGTCGACGTGCGCACCCTGCCAAAGCCCTATGTCAGCACGATGTCGATCGCCGATGCAGACCGGGCAGCGCTGCGTCGTGCGCTGAACGCGCAGGCGCTGGACCGGTCGTTCAGCCTGCGCCAGATCCGCGAGATCGCACAGGTGCGCGAACAGGTGCAGGGAATCGACCTTGATACCCTGCAGTTCCCCAGTGGTTCTGCGGCGATCCCGCCCGAGGCGACGCGGTCGCTGGTTCGCCTTGGCGTGCTGATCGAAGAGTTCCTGGCCGAAAACCCGCGCGAGGTGTTCCTGATCGAAGGCCACACCGACGCGACCGGGTCCGAGGCGCTGAACCTTGCGCTGTCCGACCGGCGCGCCGAATCGGTGGCGCTGGCCTTGACCGAGAACTTTAACATTCCGCCGGAAAACTTGGTGGTGCAGGGCTATGGCGAACAGTTCCTCAAGGTGAACACGCAAGCCTCTGAACCGCGCAACCGGCGCGCGACGGTCCGTCGGATCACGCCGCTGCTGGCGCAGGTCGCGTCGCGTTAGGTTTGGGTTAAAACCCAACTTACCAGCAAAATCCGGGTCGCCCTCGCAAGGGGCGGCCCGTACCATTTCGGGCATCAACCAGATGAGGCCTGCTATGACCATCCGTTTGACGCCCTACGACCCAGCCTTTGTCGCCCGCGTCCGTAGCGGCGGCACCGATGCCTATGGTCAGCCTGCCGAACGCGCCACCTCGGACGGGCAGGGCACGCCGTGCCGCTGTTGCCTGCATGACGTGCCTGCCGGTGGTGACATGCTTGTTCTCGCGGCCTGCCCGTTTCCGGCGCTGCAACCCTACGCCGAAACCGGGCCGATCTTTCTTTGCGCCGCCGATTGTGCGCCGTGGCGCGGTGACGATGTCCCGCCGATCCTGACGACTTCGCCCGACTACTTGCTGAAAGGCTATTCTGCCGATCACCGGATCATCTATGGCACCGGGCGAGTCATTCCAGCGGAACAGATTGCGGCCTATGCAAACACACTCCTGACCGACCCCAAGGTCGCATTTGTCGACGTGCGCTCGGCCCGCAACAACTGTTTCCAGACCCGGATCCTGCGGGGCGGCATGGGTTGAAACCCATTTTACCCGGCCCAGCGGTCTAAAGCAGCCCCTGCGCCGCAATCATCACGAACCCCGCGGCCACGACATAGCCGCCGTCGATCAGTGTCGCCCTGCCGGTTTTCTGGCTGAACAGGTCCATCCCGGCGACCAGCAGGGCCGCCGCGAGGATTGCCGCGACCGCGGTGCCCAGTGCGTCGGTCATCGCGGTCAGCCCGACCACAAGCGCGAGGGCGGCAGTGCCGGCGAATTGCACTGCCATCGCAATGACTGGCGGGCGTGGCGGCGGGACGATCGCATGGCTGCCTGACGCCCAGGCCCGCCCGAATAACAAAGGGCTGAACCAGATCATCCCCAGTGCGTAAGCCGCAATCGTCCCCACCGCCGTAGCGGCCATGTTCAGTTCGGCACTCATTTGGCCGACAAAACGATGTCCAGCATGGCAAGAATGCTGCCCCAGCCCTTTTTGTGATTGTCGCGGCTTTCTGCCGAGGCAAAGCGGACATGGGTCAGTGTCACTTCGGTGCCGCCCTGAGCGGGTGCGAAATCCAGCGTCACCTCACTGCCTTCGGCTGAGTGCGGACCTTGCCAGCTGAATACGATGCAACTGGGCCGGTCGATAACCCGGTAAACCCCTCCATGCGGCAAAGCATTTTCGCCGACCTGCATGATCAGATCAAACCTTCCGCCGACTTTCGGATCGGTCGTCGCTGACGGGACGGTCATCCCTTCACCGGGGATCATGAAACGTTTCAGCATCGCCGGGTCAAGCCAGGCGTCAAACACTCGTTCGACGGGGGCGGCGATAATACGGCTGGTGGTCAGGGTCAGGTCAGGTGTCGTCGTCAATTTCAGTCTCCTTGGTCAATATGTGATCGAGCGCCTGCAACCGCAGGTCCCAGATCGAACGCAGGCTGGCGAACCACTTGTCGACCTGGCCCAGCGGGGCCATCTGCACGGCGATCATGTGTTCACGCCAGACCGTCGACCGGCTCACTAATCCGGCGCTCTCAAGCACTTTGATGTGCTTGGACACCGCATTGAGGCTCATCGCGAAATGCGCCGCGATGACAGTGACGTTTTGCGGGCCTTCCTGCGCGAGCAGCGTCAGGATCGCCCGCCGCGTCGGATCGCTGGTGGCCTTGAGGATCGCGCCAAGCGGGTCGGGGTCGTCTTGTTCAACCATATGGATGAATTACATGAATGCAGGCGATCAGTCAACCAAATAATTGAATGATGCAAACGGCGCGTTTCAAGGCGCGTCCGGGCGCGGTGGATGCGGCAATTCCGCTGGAATCGGCAAATACAAGGTCGCCACCGTGCCGATTCCCGGCGTGCTGGACATCGCCAACCCGCCGCCCGACTGTTCGGCGAAACCCTTGACCACGGCCAGCCCCAGCCCCGACCCCTGACCCAGCCCCTTGCCGGAAAAGAACGGCTCGACCGCGCGTTGCAGGGTTGCAGGAGGCATGCCCGTGCCGCGATCCTCGACCATGATCACAGCATAGCGGCCCGGCGACGGCAGACCGCCCCACGTCAGTCGGCGCGACCGGTTCAAGGTCGTACGGTTCAGGGTCAGGTGAATGCCGCCACTGTCGCCAGAGGCGTTGCGCGCGTTGGTCAGCAGGTTAAAGACCGCGGTCTCGCACCGGGCGGCGTCGATATCGACAGGCGGCACCTCGGCGGTCAGGTCAGGCCACAGGGCGATGTGGCGCGGCATCAGGCCGTCGGCAACCGCGCAGACACCGGCCAGCAGCGATGACAGATCGTGACGGGCCACGGCCATCGGCGATTTGCGCGCAAAGGACGCCAATTGTGCTGTCAAACGTGCGGCCCTGCTTGCGGCGTCATGTGCGGCATTCAGGCTGGCCCGCTGGTCGCGCGGATCGTCGGTGGCCCCGGCCAGTTCCAGATGCCCCATAACGGCTGTCAGGATATTGTTGAAATCATGCGCAATGCCCGCCGTCAGTTCGCCCACGGCTTCCAGTCGATTGGCCTGCACCATCCGCGCCACATCGGCCTCGTGTTTTCGGCTGGCGGCGAAATTGTCGCGCAAGACCGTGATGTAATAGGCGGCGACCGGCAGCACGACAAAGACGATCGCAACCTGCGTCGCGGGCGGGCTGTCCGGGCCGGTCAGGTCGTACGCAAGGAAAAGTGCCATGCCAGAGACCGAAACGGCATCCCAGATCATCACCGTCCGGTTGGCGCCGTGGCGGCTGACGTTAAAGATCAGCTGGGCGATCAACAGGGCTGCCGCCACCATCCGTTCGGCGGTGCCGCCGCTAATCCACAGCAACGGCATAACCGCCATGAAAGCCAGCGCCGACACGATGTTCAGCGCCTCGGCCCAGCGTAACTGCGCCCTTGTCGCGGGCTTTTGAACCCGCAACAGGTAAAACAAATAGCCAAGATTGATCGCCAGATAGATCGCCAGCCAGACCAACAGACCCAAGACGCCCGTCAGCGCGACGAAAATCAACGTGCCCAGACAAACCGACAGATAGCGGACCGTCATTTCGACGGGCGACCCGGTGTCGGCGACGATCAGCTTATTGATCTGGGGGTAAAAATCGGCGGCGTCGGCCCCGGTTGGCGGCAGGTCACCCTGCCGCCCGGCGCTGTGATGGCGGTTCACCTAACGGGCAGGTCCGATCAGCATGACCATCTGGCGGCCTTCCATCTTGGGAAAGTTTTCGATCTTGCCGACCTCTTTGGTATCCTCGGCTACCCGTTCCAGAAGCTGGCGACCCAGTTCCTGGTGCGCCATTTCGCGACCCCGAAAGCGCAGGGTAATCTTGACCTTGTCACCCTCGTCCAGGAACTTGAACACCGACCGCATTTTAACGTCGTAGTCGTTGGTGTCGGTGTTGGGGCGAAACTTGATCTCTTTGATCTCAATGATCTTTTGTTTTTTACGCGCCTCGGCCTCTTTCTTCTGCGTCTCGTATTTGAACTTGCCAAAGTCCATGATCTTGCAGACGGGCGGCACGGCGTTTGGCGAGATCTCGACCAGATCCAGACCGGCCTCTTCGGCCATCTGCATCGCGCGTTCAGGGCTGACGACGCCGGCGTTTTCGCCGTCTGCGCCGATCAGACGGATTTCTGTGCCGCGGATACGGTCATTGATGCGGGGGCCGGTGTCACGCGCCGGGGGTGCGTTATGAGGTCTGCGGGCGATGGTGATTATCCTTTTGGCTGTTAACTTTTGGCCTTGGCAAGTTAGTCGCGCGCGGCCCTGTGTTCAACCCGGAAAACGGCCAAATCCAGACGCGTTTGGGCATCAATTCTTGCCACTTCACAATTTCGTTGTCATCTGACATATGACGCCCAAGCCCCACAGGGGCCTGTAATATTGGAAGGACAGGATCATGAACAAGAAAGTCTTAGCTGTAATCGTCGCAGTGGTCGTCGTGATCGGCGGCTATCTTTGGTATCAAGCGGATCAAACCGCAAAGATGGAAGCTGCCGCCGCCGAGGCCGCCGCGACCGAAGCCGCAGCCGCCGAAGCTGCTGCCGCTGAGGCTGCCGCTGCCGAAGCCGCCGCTGCGGAAGCTGCTGTCGCTGAAGCTGCGGCCGCCGAAGCCGCCGCAGCGGAACAAGCCGCTGCCGATCAAGCCGCTGCCGATCAAGCCGCCGCAGACGCCGCCGCTGCTGCTGCCGCGGATACGACGGCTGCCGATGCAACCGCAACCGATCCGGTCGCTGCCGATCCCAGCACGTTGCTGACCCCCGAAGGCTTTGATGCCGATCAGGTCATCGCGCTGATTGACGGGTCAAATCTGTCCGCCCAGCAAAAGGCCACACTTTCCGGTGCTGTGCGCGTTGGCGCCAACAATCCGGCGCTGCTTGGCGCGGCGCTGGATAGCGTCAAGCTGGCGCTCGGTCTCTGATCGCCTGCACAGGCCTGAATGAACCCAGGCCTGAATGAACAAGGCCAAAACTGATAAGGGCCGTGTCATCGACTGACACGGCCCTTTTTCGTACGGACAACCGAAGCTCAGATGCCGTCGCCAACAAACGCCTTTTCGATGACGAACTCGCCCGGCTCGGAATTGGCACCCTCGTGCAGCCCCGCCAATTCCAGCAGCACCTTGAGGTCGAGGTTGAACGCCAGCGAGCCGCAGACCATCGCCCGGTCGGTGGCGGGGTCCAGCGGTGGCACCCCCAGATCGGCAAATAACGCACCGTTTTCGATCAATGTGGTGATCCGGCCCATCCGGGGCGAGGTTTCGCGGGTGGTCGTCGGATAGTACTTTAATTTCGCCAGATTGTCGGTTCCGATCAGTTCGCCCAATATCGCGTCGCTGCGGATCGATGCGATCAGGTCGCGCCCATAGGTCAGTTCGGCCACCTCGCGACAGGTATGGGTGACGATAACCTCGTCGTAATCGGCATAGGTCTGCGGATCGCGCAGCAGGCTGGCAAAGGGGGCAATGCCGGTACCGGTCGAAAAGCAATACAACCGTTTGCCGGGCAGCAGCGCGTCATGCACCAGTGTGCCGACGGGTTTGGGGCGCAGGATGATCTGGTCGCCGGGCTGGATATGCTGCAACCGGCTGGTCAGCGGGCCATCTGGCACCTTGATCGAATAAAATTCCAGTTCGTCGTCCCAACTGGGCGAGGCGATGGAATAGGCCCGCAGCAGGGGCCGCCCGGTGTCGCCCAGCAGCCCGATCATGACGAATTCGCCCGACCGGAATCGCAGGGTCCGCGGGCGGGCGACGCGGAACGAAAACAGCCGGTCGGTATAATGGGTCACCGCTGTCACGACTTGGGCGTCGGGCAGGGTGGGCACTTTGGCGGCGGTGTCTTGGGTCACGGGACGTTGCTCGGTCATGGGGTCAATGGCGGCACGGGGCCGCCCTCCGTTTAGTCGTTGAGGGGGTGGATGAAAAGATCAGCCGCGCAGACGCGCCTGATAGTCGTGTGATTGCCAGTCGGCACGGACCAACCATTGCGCCGCGGGCTGGCGGCTGGCCAGATCGGCGCTGATCTCGACTTCGTCAAAACCGGACCGCCGGGCCATCGCATATTGATCGGCGATCACATGGCCACGGGCGCGCAAGCGACCCCGATAGCCAAGGCGGCGCAAAATCGCGGCAATGGTGAACCCGCGCCCATCGGAAAAGCTGGGGAAATCGACGCGGATCATCGCGAAACAGCCCAAGCGCGCCTTAAGGTCGTCCGGGTTGCCGCTCGACGGCAAATCGACCGCCAGCCCGCCGCAATCGTTTGCTGGCAGGGTTTCGAAGGTATGAAATCGCCCCGCCCAGTCGTCTGGCCCAAAGCCGCTATCGGTCACAATCACGCTCATCGCTTCTTTCCGGGGCGGAACCCCTGTCTCACTTTGCAATAACAACTCAAAGACTCCGGCTTCAGGCCGCGACGCCGCCGCGGACGACCCGCCCATGCTCGAAATGGATGCCGCATTCTGCCTTGTCGGTATCGCGCCAACGTCCGGCACGTGGATCCTCGCCATCGTTGACCCGCGTCGTGCAGGGGGCGCAGCCGATCGACGGATAGCCCTTGGCGACCAGCGGATGCCGGGGCAGACGGTTCTGGGCAATGTATTCGGCGACATCGGCGGTTTCCCAATGCGCCAGTGGGTTGATCTTGATCCGCAGGTCGTCTTCGTTCTCGAAAAACTCCAACGCCGTGCGCTGCCCGCCCTGATATCGCTTGCGGCCCGTGATCCAGGAATCAAAGGGGTCAAGCGCCTTTTGCAGCGGTTCGGTCTTGCGCAGATTGCAGCAGGCGTCGGGGTCGTGCAGGTGCAGCAGCCCTTCGTTGTCATGGGTGAACACGGCATTGCGGTCAGCCCGGATCAGCCGGACATCGGCCAGATGCAACCGTTCGGTCAGTTCCATCTGATAGGTCAGGGTTTCGGCGAACAGCATTTCGGTGTCGATGAAAATCACCGGGGTGGTGCGGTCGATCACCGAAATCAGGTGCAGCAGCACGACCGATTCGGCGCCGAAAGAGGACACCAGCGCGACCTTGCCGACAGCGGCGTCGCGCAGCGCCTTTTCCAGCACAGCGGTCGCGCCGTGGTGTTTGTACCGGGTGTTCAGGCTCGCAACGCGGGCGTTCAGATCAGGGTCAAGCGGCATTGGCCTTCTCCTCGCTGGGGTAAAGCAGGGCCTTGAACGGGTCGACGCCAAGGCGGCGGTAGGTTTGCAGAAACGTCTCATCAGGGGCGGTGCGCAGGTCGAGGTAACCCAGAACCAGCCGTTCGATGGCGGGCACAATGTCATCCGCCGAAAATCCCGGCCCCGCGCGTTCACCGATGATGGCGGTTTCAGTATGATCGCCACCAAGCGTGATCTGGTAGTTCTCCACTCCGGCGCGATCAAGACCCAGAATCCCGATATGTCCGACGTGGTGATGGCCGCAGGCATTGATGCAGCCGCTGATCTTGATCTTCAGCGGGCCGACATCGTGTTCCAGTTTCAGGTCGTCGAACCGGGTCGCGATCTCTTGTGCGATGGGAATGCTGCGGGCGGTCGCCAAGGCGCAGTAATCCATGCCGGGGCAGGCGATGATGTCGCTGATCAGGCCGATATTGGCCGTCGCCAGATCGGCAGACCGCAACGCCTGATATAGTGCAGGCAAGTCCGACTTGTGGACATGCGGCAGGACGATGTTCTGTTCGTGGCTGACCCGCAGTTCGGCGTGACCATAGCGTTCTGCAAGGCCGGCCATGACACGCATCTGGTCGCTGGTCGCATCGCCGGGGGTCGCCCCGTGTTTCTTGAGCGAGATCGACACAATGGCATAGCCCGGCGCGCGGTGGGCGCTAAGGTTGGTATCGGCCCAGGACCGGAACGCAGGGTTGGCCAGTCGGGCGGCATCAAAGGCATCCGTCGATTTGGTCACAAAGGCCGGAGGCGCAAAGGAATGTTCGATTTGTGCAAGATACTGCCGGTCTATGCCACTAAAGCCGCTGCGAATTATTGCAAAACGTTCATCGACCAAACGGCGGATCTCGTCAATGCCATGTTCATGAACCGTAATCTTGATCCGCGATTTATACTTGTTGTCGCGCCGTCCCAGGAGATTCCATACGCTGACGATCGCTTCGACATAGGGCAACAGGTCGGCCTGCGGCACGAAATCGGCGATCACTTTTCCGATCATCGGGGTGCGGCCCAGACCGCCGCCGACGATCACTTCGAACCCGGCATCACCGGTGTCGTTGCGGACCATCCGCAGGCCGATATCGTGGGCGCGGGTGACGGCACGGTCGTTGGGCGAACCGGTCACGGCGATCTTGAATTTGCGTGGCAGGAACTGAAATTCGGGGTGATCGGTGGACCATTGGCGCAGCAATTCTGCGACCGGCCGCGGATCGGCGATTTCATCCGCCGCTGCACCGGCGAAATGGTCCGCCGTCACATTGCGGATCGTGTTTCCCGAGGTCTGGATCGCGTGCATTTCGACATCTGCCAGGGCGGCCAGAATCTCGGGCACGTCTTTCAGGTCAGGCCAGTTGAACTGGATGTTCTGCCGGGTGGTGAAGTGGCCATAGCCCTTGTCCCACGTGTCCGCGATCATCGCCAGTTGGCGCATCTGGGTTGGGTTCAGCGTGCCATATGGGACCGCGACGCGCAGCATGTAGGCGTGCAGTTGCAGATAAAGGCCGTTCATCAGGCGCAGCGGGCGAAATTCATCCTCGGTCAGCGAACCATCGATCCGCCGTGCCACCTGCCCGGCGAATTGGGCGACGCGTTCACGAACAAAACCTTCATCGAAATCATTGTAACGATACATATTTCAGACCTCGACCTGTTTGCCGTGTGGATAATTCGACGGGCCGCGGGTGCGGAACGCCTCGCGGAAATGGACCGGCTCGGGGCCGTTCTTGCCCATCCTGGCGTCTACCAGATAGACCCCGACGACCTCGCCCGAGCGGCGTTGCGCGTCGATCAGGCGGATGTCGGCGTGGGCCTCGTCGTCGATCAGCTCGGCCTCTGTCATGATCCGCGTCCAGCGGTCGTCGGCGGTCAGCCAGACCGCATCGCCTTCGATCAGCGCGTTGCCGGTGATGACTTTGGGGGTATAGGCACGGCTCATTGGATGGCCTCCTTGATTTGCGGTTTTGCAGCCAGTGCCGCCGCATCGCGGGGCGCCAGCCCGTAAAAGGTGATGACGGGGCCGCCAAGGGCGGCGCGGGTCAGTGTAGGTTCCAACTGTGACAGGCATGTTGCAATCACACGGGAATTCGGGCGCGAGGCGTTTTCGATCAGCGTCACCGGGGTCGCCGGATCGGCCCCGTGCATCAGCAGGCGGCCCTGGACAAAGCGTGCGGTCTTTTTGCCCATGTAGATCGCGGCGACTTCGCCGGGGGCGGCCAGTGTGCGCCAGTCGTGTTCGGCAAAGCCGCGGGTGTCATGCCCGGTCAGGAACCGCACCGAAGAATTGCGCCCGCGTTTTGTCAGGCTTTGACCGATCTGCGCCACGGCGGCACTGGCGGCGGTAATGCCGGGGACGATCGACCATGCGATGTCGGCGGCGTCGAGCGCGTCAATTTCCTCGTCCAGCCGCCCGAACACGGTCGGATCGCCGGCCTTGAGGCGCACCACCTGACGCCCTTTGGCGGCATGGGCGACCATCATGGCGTTGATGTCGTCTTGCGCGGTGGCAGCGCCAAACCCTTCTTTCCCGGCGTCGATCAGGATCGCCTCGCGCCGCGCCAGTTCAAGGATTTCGGGGGCGACCAGGCGGTCGTGGATAACCACATCAGCAGCATCGAGCGCCTTGCGCACCTTCAATGTCAGCAGATCGGGGTCGCCGGGGCCGGCGCCGACAAGGGCGACGTGGCCCGCCTTTGGGCTGTCCATGACGTGCCGGTCGAGCAGTTCAGCAAGAGTTTCATCGACATGGCCATCGACGAGCGCCTGCGGACCCGCGCCGAAATAGTAGTCGGCCCAGAAGTCCCGCCGCTTGCGCCCCAGCGGCAGCACGTCGGCGGCGTGTCGAAACGTCTTGCCGATCTTGGCGAGCAGGCCCAGTTGCACCGGTAGCCGCGCCTCGAGATCCGTCTTGATCGCGCGGGCCAAGACCGGGGCGGCGCCTTCGGTGCCGATGGCAACGATGACCGGATCGCGGTCGACGATGGCGGGGGTGATGAAATCGCTGTCGTGCAGGTTATCGACGATGTTGACCAGCACGCCCGCCGCATGCGCCAGGGCCGCGCCGCGGGCGTCTTCGGCGGCGTTTTCGGTCGCGCCGTAGAACAGAGCGGCGTCTGTCAGATCGGCGGCGGTGACAGGGTGCGCGGACAGCGTCAGCTTGCCCTCGGCGGCCCAGCGGTGAATTTCGGGGGCAGCGTCAGGCGCAAAGACGGCGATGCGGGCCTCGGTCTTGACCAGCAGGCGCAGTTTGGCGAGCGCGGCCTCGGCCCCGCCAGCGACGACGATCCGCCGGTCGGCGACATTTAGGAAGATGGGGAAGTGCTGCATGATCCGGGCCTTTGATGTCTTGCCTCCAATATAGAACAATATTCTGGTTTTTGACCATTGCGGCGCGTCGATAAGGACGTATGTTCTGGTTGAGGCGTCGTTTGGGCCGCCTGTCCTGCAAATCGGGGGAAACCGGAATGGCATTGCGGATCGACGAGACGGATCGGAAAATCCTTGCGGCGCTGCAACGTGATGCGGCGCAGTCGCTTGACGATATCGCCCGCGATATCGGGTCGTCCAAGACCCCGGTGTGGAACCGGATTCGCAAAATGCGCGCGGCCGGGATCATCGGTGCGCAGACTGTGCAGCTTGATGCCGAGGCGCTGGGGTTCGAGGCCTGTTTCTTTGTCCTGATCCGCACATCCGAACACGAGGCCGCGTGGCAAAAGAAATTCCTCAAGGCCTTGCAGGACCGCCCCGAAGTGCAAGAGGCGCACCGTCTTGCGGGCGATATCGATTACATCCTCAAGGTTCGCGTCAAGAACGCCCGCGCCTATGACGCCTTCTATCAGGCCCTGATATCCGAGGTGAGGGTGCATAACGTCACCGCCCTGCTGTCGATGGAAGAGATCAAATCGACGACGGCGCTGCCGTTGTAACTAAGAGGGGCGCTGCCCCCGTCCCGTTCCGGGACTCCCCCGGAGTTTCAGTGATCAAAGAAGCGGATCAGTTCTTGATCATCAGGCGGTCGAGCCCGTGGAAGTGATAGACATCGGCGTAGGTTGGCGGGGCGACGATTTGCAGGCGGGGGCAACGGTCGAACAGCACCTTGAGCGCAATCAGCAGCTCCATCCGCGCCAGCGGCGCGCCAACGCAAAAATGGATGCCGCCGCCGAAACTGGTATTTGCGGGGCCTTTGCGGGCGGGATCAAAGCGGTTCGGGTGGGTATAGGCGGCGGGGTCGCGGTTGGCGGCACCCAGCAGGCAATGCACCTCGGCCCCGCGCGGGATCGTCTGGCCGAAAAGATCGATGTCTTCGCAGGACCAGCGGGTAAAGCTGTGCAGCGGCGGGTCGTAGCGGATCAGTTCTTCGACCACATCGGTGTCGATGGTGCGACAGTCGTTTTCGATCAGGCACTTCACCCCGTTGCCAAGGGTATGCACCGTCGCCTCGTGTCCCGCATTCAGCAGCAGCATGCAGGTGCTGATCAATTCGTCGGCGCTGAGTTTTTCACCCGTCTGTTCGGCGGCGATCAATTCGCTGATCAGGTCGTCGCCGGGAAGTTGGCGTTTTGCGCTGATGTAACCCGTCAGGAACGCGCGAAACGCGATGGTCGCGGCCGTCGCCGCATCCTCAATCGCCCTGGTCCGGCGGGCCTGATACATCGCCACCATCGCGTTGGACCATGTCAACAGATCGTCGGCGCGGTGTTCGGGCACCCCCAACAGGCGGCAGATGATGATGACCGGCAAGGGCCGCGCAAAGGCATCGAGCAGGTCGAAGGGGCCATCGGGAAAGCGGTCGATCAGGGCATGGCTGAGCGTTTCGATCTCGGGCCCCAGTCCGGCGATCCGACGCGAGGTAAAGGCCCGCAGGACCAGACCGCGCAGCCGGGTGTGCCGGGGCGGTTCGAGCTCCAGCATCGAATGGGCCTCGATCGCATAGAACGGGGCCAGATGCGCGGGGATTGGCGTGGCCAGATCGGCGGGCACTTCGCGCCCGAAACGCCGATCCCGCAGGATCAGGCTGACCGCCCGGTGCGACACCGCGCAGATCTTGCCGTAGTCGGCCCAATGAAACAGATCGCCGCCCTGACGCGCGCGGTCATAGAACCCGTAGGGGTTCTGCACAAAGGCCGGATCGGTCGGGGATTGGGTCAGGGTCAGCATGGGGCAGGTGTGCCAACGGCCTCTGGCCTTTGCAAGCCGTGCTTTCTAGGGTGAGGGGAGGGAGGGTCCATGCGCCACCGTATCGCCATCGTGCTGGCCTATCTGGCCTTTGTCGCTGCCTTGGCGGGGGGCGTGTGGTGGGTCGCAATGGGCACCGCGCAGGATCAATTGGCGCGGCGTGGCGAGGCTGATCTGGCGCTGGCCGCAGACCGCCTGACCAACGCCTTGCAGCGATACCGCCAACTGGCGGTGGTGATGGCTGATCACCCAGATATGGCCCCGCTGCTGAACGGGCAGGGTGACGCGGCCCGCGCCCGTGCAATGCTGGTCCGAATGGCGGATCAGACCGGGGCGATGGATATTCTGCTGGTCGATGCGGCGGGGCGCGAGGTTGTCGCGGCCAGCGATACGCCACCGTCAGATCACGCGGGTCAACCGGCACTGACCCGCGCCTTGCAAGGGGCGTTGGGCGTCGATCATCAGCTTGACCCGCGCTATGGGCGGCGCGGGTTCACCTTTGCCGCGCCGATCTTTTCCACTGCCGGCCCGGTGATCGGTGCCCTGATCGTCATCGCCGACGCCGAAGCGGTCGAGGCGGCGTGGCGCGGCGACAACCCGGCGGTGTTCTTTACCGACGATCTGGGCGTCGTCTATCTGACCAACCGCAGCGAATTGCTGTTTCGCAGTCGCAGCGGCGATTCCGTTCGCGCCACTGCCAGTAACCGCTACCTTGCCGGGCAGGTCGCCCCCTTTGTCGGCCATACGCAAAGCCATCCTTTTGGGCACGACATCTGGCAGGTCGACGGCGGCCGCTATCTGCCGCGCACCGCTTTGCATCTGACCCGCGACATCCCGGTCATCGGCATGACCGGCGAGGCGCTGCTGGACATCGCCCCGGCCCGCCAGATCGCCCGGTTGCAGGCAGCAGTCACGGCGGCCTTATGTCTGGCATTCGGGGCGCTGCTGTTTCTGGCAACCGAGCGGCGGCGCACGTTGGCGCTGGCCAATCAGCGGCTTGAGGCGCGGGTGGCCGACCGCACCGCCGACCTGTCGGCGCTGAACGTCGATCTGCGCCGCGAAGTGGCCGAGCGGACGGACGCCGAGGCGCGGCTGAAACGTGCGCAGGCCGATCTGGTGCAAGCGGGCAAACTGTCGGCGCTGGGCCAGATGTCGGCCGGGATCAGTCATGAATTGAACCAGCCACTGACCGCGATCCGGTCGTTTGCGCAGAACGGGCAGGGGTTTCTTGCCCGCGGCAAACCCGAGGTGGCGGCGCAGAATTTGGGCCGGATCGCCGAACTGGCCGACCGGATGGCGCGGATCATCCGCAACCTGCGCGCCTTTGCCCGGCAGGAAAGCGTGCCCTTGGGAGATGTCGATCTGGTTGCCGTGGTGGGCGTCGTGCTGGAACTGGCAGCGCCGCGTCTGCGCGAGGCGGGTGTGGCGGTGAACTGGCAGGCCCCGTCGGCCCCGGTCATCGTGCGGGCGGGCGAGGTGCGGTTGCAGCAGGTGATCCTGAACCTGATCACCAATGCCGCCGATGCGATGGCCGGGGCCGACCCACGCCGCATCGACATCACGCTGGATCAGGCGGGGCCGCGGATTGTCCTGTCCGTGCGCGATACCGGCCCCGGCATTGCCGAACCGGATCGCATTTTCGACCCCTTCTATACCACCAAGGCGGTCAGCGCCGACGAAGGTATGGGCCTTGGCCTGTCGATCTCCTATGGCCTTGTGCAAAGTTTCGGCGGCGCGATCCGGGGTCGCAATCACCCGGACGGCGGCGCGGTGTTCACCGTCGAACTGGACGCCGTACGCGCCCGGGTGGCGGCATGACGCGGCGGGTTCTGCTGGTTGACGACGACAAGGCGGTGCGCGAGGCGCTGGGCCAGACGCTGGAGCTGGCCGACCTCGATCCGGTGCTGGCGGCGTCGTTCATCGAGGCCCGGGATCACTTGGATGCCCGGTTCGACGGCGTTGTCGTCACTGATATGCGGATGCCGGGGCGCGACGGGTTTCATCTGCTCGACCATGCCCGCGCCCTTGACCCTGACCTGCCGGTGATCCTGCTGACCGGCGAGGGCGACATTCCGATGGCGGTGCGGGCAATGGACGCGGGGGCGTTTCAGTTCCTGGAAAAACCCTGCGACCCTGCCGATTTTCTGGCCGTGGTGGAAAAGGCGCTGGCGCAACGTGCCGAAGTGTTGGCCGACCGGCGCCGACGCGAGGTGCGCGACAGCGGCGATGCGGCGTCGCGGATGCTGTTTGGCGACAGCGTTCTTGCGGTCGAATTGCGCGACCGGATCCGCACCGTCGCTCGTGCGAATGCCGAGGTGTTGGTGACCGGCGATACCGGCACCGGCACCCCCAAGGTGGCCGAGGTGATCCATCTGCTGTCGGCGGCTGCGCGACATCCGTTCGTGAAATCCGGGGGTGGTTCGCTGGATGTCGCTGGGCTTGACGTGGCGCTGGACGCTGCCGCCGCCGGGTCGCTGTATATTGACGAGGTGGCGGCGTTGCCCGGTGCTGTGCAATTCGCCCTGCTTGACCGGCTTGAGGTCGGAAGTGCGGCGCGGATCATTGCCGGAACGACCCGCGATCTGGGGGCCGAGGTCGCGGCAGGCCGGTTCAACGCCGACCTGTTCTATCGCCTGGACCTGATGCGCGTTCACATTCCCGCGCTGCGCGAACGGGCCGAGGATATTCCGGTGCTGTTCCGCCACTACGTCGCGCAGGCCTGTGAACAGGCGAACGTCGCCGAACCGCCGATCACCCCTGCCGTGATTGCCCGGTTGATGGCGCAGGACTGGCCGGGGAACGCCCGCGCATTGATGAACGCGGCGATGCGGTTCGCGCTTGGGCTGACAGACCCGGAACCCGACGCCGGACTGGGGCTGGCCGACCAGATGGCCGAGGTCGAACAATCTTTGCTGATCGCCGCCCTGCGCCGCAACGGCGGGAACGCGACGGCGACGGCGATGGCCCTGAAATTGCCGCGCAAGACATTCTATGACAAGTTGGCGCGCTACGGAATCAAGGCCGAAGACTATCGCACCTAGGCCCAGGACTGTGCGGTTTTTCGCACAGTTAGCGTCAACGGGTGTGCGTCAGATCGCCCAAGGTGCAGCGCAGAGTTGATATGATCCATGTAGAGCGCGATCTAATATTCTGTAAACGATAGCATTTTCGACTTTGAACAATTTTCCTTGCCTGTGGCGACTGCATCCCGTCACATAAGCCAGCACGTTCCGGGAGGGAGCGTGCCCACGTCTCATAACCGGGAGGAGACCCCCATGAAGTTCAATTTTGCTGCCGCTGCTGCGGCTGCCATCGCCATGTCCGCAACGCTGGCCCAAGCCGATCCGATGGGCTGTGATGACGGCGAGACCGTTGTCAAGTTCAGCCATGTCACCAACACCGACAAGCACCCCAAGGGCATCGCCGCCCAGCTGCTGATGGAGCGGGTCAATGCCGAGATGGACGGCACCATGTGTATGGAAGTCTTTCCGAACTCGACCCTCTACACCGACGAACAGGTGATCGAGGCGATGCTGCGTGGTGATGTGCAAATGGCCGCACCGTCGCTGTCGCTGTTTGAATCCATCACCAAGGCCTACCGCCTGTTCGACCTGCCGTTCATGTTCAAGGACATCGCTGCGGTCGATGCGTTTCAGGCGTCGGACACCGGGCAGGCGATGCTGAATGCGATGCAGCGGCGCGGCATCCAGGGGCTTGGTTACTGGCACAACGGGATGAAGCAGATCAGCGCCAATGTGCCGCTGATCGAACCAACCGACGCCGCAGGGTTGAAATTCCGGGTCCAGCCCAGCGATGTGCTGGTTGCCCAGATGGAAGCCTTGGGCGCCAGCCCGCAGCCAATGGCCTTTGCCGAAGTTTACGGCGCCTTGCAGACCGGCGTCGTCGACGGGCAGGAAAACACCTGGTCGAACATCTACGGCCAGAAGTTTTTCGAGGTGCAGGACGGGATCACCGAAACCAACCACGGGATCATCGACTATATGCTGGTCAGCTCGGTAGATTTCCTTGACAGCCTCGACCCGGCAGTGCGCGATCAGCTGCTGACTATCGTGGGCGAAGTCACGACCGAACGGAACGCCGCCGTGCAAGAGGTCGATCTGGCCGCGCGTCAGTCGATCCTTGATGCCGGTGGCAAGATTGTCGAATTGACGCCCGAACAGCGTGCCGATTGGGTCGCCGCGATGAAGCCGGTCTGGGCGCAGTTCGCCGATGAGGTCGGTCAAGAGAACATCGACGCGGCACAGGCGATCAACGACAGCATGTGATAGCATGCCAAAAAGGGGCGGCCCGATCCGGGAGGGGGTCGGGCCGCCCTTGCGACCAAAAAGGGAGGGGACGATGAGTGCTGGCTGGAAATACGAGCCAAAGACGCCGCTGGCGCGGTTCGTCCACGGGTTTGAGGAAAACGCGATTTCCCTGTTGCTGGGCGCGATGACGCTACTGACATTCGTCAATGTCGTGCGCCGCTATGTTTTTAACGCCAGCCTGATATGGAGCCTTGAAGTCACGCTGACCCTGTTTGCGTGGCTGGTGCTGTTCGGCATCGCCTACGGGTTCAAGGTCACGGCGCATCTGGGCGTCGATGCGATCACCAACATGGTGTCGCGCCCCGCCCGTCGGGCGATGGGCCTGATCTCGGCACTGGTTTGTATCGCCTATGCACTTTTGATCCTGAAAGGCGCGTGGGACTACTGGGCGCCGTTCGCCGATCTGCCCCCCACGTCCGGCCGCTGGTTCCCGACCGGGTTCGACTGGACCGCGCGCGGCACGTCCTATTTCGAAACCGACCAGATTCCGATGCCGGGGTTCCTGCGGTTTCTCGAAGACCTGATCAATTATGGCGACAGCTATTCCAAACTGCCGCGGATGATCCCCTACATCATGTTGCCGATCGCCGCGCTGCTGATCCTGTTTCGGATCGTGCAGGCGACCATCCGCATCATCCGGGGCGAACAGGACAGCCTGATCGTCAGCCACGAAGCCGAGGACGCGGTCGAACAGGCCGCCGCCCTGAACCGGGATTAACCAGACATGGAAGTGCTTGTGCTATTCGTGCTGATCGTCGGCCTGTTGCTGATCGGGGTGCCCATCGCGGTATCGTTGGGCCTGTCGTCGATCATCTTTCTGCTGGCGTTTTCGGGCACCTCCATCGGGTCGGTCGCCGCCAGCCTGTATCAGGCGATGGCCGGGCACTACACGCTGCTGGCGATCCCGTTTTTCATCCTCGCCTCGTCATTCATGTCGACCGGCGGTGTGGCGAAACGGATCATCCGGTTCGCCATCGCCTGCGTCGGGCATTTACAGGGCGGCCTGGCGATTGCCGGGGTGCTGGCCTGCATGATGTTCGCGGCCCTGTCCGGGTCGTCGCCCGCCACGGTCGTCGCCATCGGGTCTATCGTTATCGCAGCGATGCGGCAGGCAGGCTATACCAAGGAATTCGCCGCCGGGGTGATCGCCAACGCCGGCACCCTTGGAATCCTGATCCCGCCCAGCATCGTCATGGTCGTTTATGCGTCAGCCACCGATGTGTCTGTGGGCCGGATGTTTCTGGCAGGCGTGATCCCCGGTATTCTCGCCGGCACCATGTTGATGGTCACGATCTGGATCATGGCGCGGATCAAGAACATGCCGCGCGGCGACTGGCTGGGCTGGGGCGAAATCTGGGCCAGCTTCCGTGCTGCGTTCTGGGGCCTGATGCTGATCGTTATCATCATGGGCGGCATCTATGGCCATCCGTGGTTCAACTTTGACGGCGGAAGCCTGATCTACTGGAAAGGCGGGGCGTTTACCCCGACCGAGGCCGCCGCGGTCGCGGCCGTCTATGCGTTCCTGATCGCGACCTTTGTCTATCGCGACATGGGGCCGCTGGCGGGTACCAACGGGGCCGCACCGTATTCGCTGTTGCAGCGCCCGCTGGCCCTGATCACCGGGTTTTTCCACGAAGATACCCGCCGCACCCTGTTCGAGGGTGGCAAGCTGACCGTGACGCTGATGTTCATTATCGCCAACGCGCTGCTGCTGAAACAGGTGCTGACTGATCAACAAATCCCGCAGCAGATTGCCCGCACGATGCTGGACGCCGGTTTGGGGCCGATCACGTTCCTGATCGTGGTCAACGTGATCCTGCTGATCGGCGGTCAGTTCATGGAGCCGTCGGGACTGATCGTGATCGTGGCGCCGCTGGTGTTTCCGATCGCCCTGAAACTGGGGATCGATCCGATCCATCTGGGCATCATCATGGTCGTGAACATGGAAATCGGGATGATCACGCCGCCGGTCGGGCTGAACCTGTTCGTCACCTCGGGCGTGGCCAACATGACGATGATGGCCGTGGTTCGCGCCGCGCTGCCGTTCCTGGCGGTGCTGTTCGTCTTCCTGATCATCGTGACCTATGTGCCGATCATCTCGACCTGGCTGCCCAATACCTTCATGGGACCAGAGATCATCATTAATTAGCGCCCGGCAACCGCCGCCAATGCGCGTCGTCCGGAGTGGTCGCGAATTGTTGTCCGGATGGTCAAAAATATGGTATATTCCGCCCGCATGGGCGATTTTGCCCGCGTATGTTTGGGGGGACTAAGATGATCGTTATTACAAAGGTTACGACAGTAATTGTGTTAGGTGCCTCGGTTTCGCTGTTTCAGCCGACGCCGGCGTCGGCGCAGGACATCGCTGCCGAAATGGATGCAATCCGCGCCGCAACAGAGAAGTATGCCGACGTCAACGCTGCACTTGCCGACGGATTCATTCCCGATCCTTCGGGCATGTGCGTCTCTGCCGCAATGGAAGGGCTGCCAGCCGAAATGGGGGCAATGGGCATCCACTACCTGAACATGGCGCGTCTTGGCATCACCGCCGCCGAGCCGAGGATCGACGGAAATGGCAGCAATACCGATTTCACCCAGCCGTCGATCCTCTTGTACGAGCCGCAGGCGGATGGGTCGTTGAAACTGGCAGGGGTCGAAAACCTGGTGTTCATCGAAAGCTGGACCGCGGCCGGAAACAGCGGCGCGCCGACCTTTGCAGGGCATTCCTGGGATACGATGATGGACAATCCCGACACCGCCGGCGACGAGGCGCACGGGTTCCAGCCACACTACGATCTGCATGTCTGGACTGTGCGCGACAATCCGGCCGGCCCGACGGTGCCGTTCAACCCAGCGGTGACCTGTCCAATGGCCGGGTAGCGCCTTTTGCGTTTTATCTGGTCCATGGTAAACGGAAATTGTTTTAAGCGCAGGAAGGCTTTGCAAAAGCCTTCCGAAAACGCTTGCAAGCGTTTTTGCCTTAAGCCTGTTCGAGGGCCGTGATGATTGGCGAGAAGTCGGCGGATGTGAGGCTCGCACCGCCGACCAGCGCGCCGTCCACCTCCGGCACGCCAAAGATATCGGCGGCATTGCCGGGCTTGACCGAGCCGCCGTATAGAATCCGCATCATCACGCCTTCAGTGCCGAAACGGTCACGCATTGCCTGGCGGATGAACCCATGCACCTCGGCGATCTGATCCAGCGTCGCGACCTTGCCGGTGCCAATGGCCCAAACCGGTTCGTAGGCAATCACCGTATTGGCTGCACTGGCCCCGGTTGGCACCGATCCGGCCAGTTGGGTGCCGATCACATCCAAAGTCTGTCCCGCGTCGCGCTGCGCCAGCGTCTCGCCGATGCAGATGATGGCCGTCAGCATGGTACGATGCGCCGCATCGGCCTTGGCCAGCACATCGTTGTCGGTTTCCCGGTGATCGGCGCGGCGTTCCGAATGGCCAAGGATCACATGGCTCGCCCCGGCATCGACCAGCATGGCTGCCGATATGTCGCCAGTATGCGCGCCCGACGCGGCCGCATGGCAATCCTGCCCGCCGATATGAAGCGGGCCACGGATGTCGGCCATCTGCGCCAACAGGGTCGCGGGTGGGCAGATCAGCAGATCGATCGACGGCGCAGGGTGGGCGGCGATCAGCGCCCTGACCTCGGTCAGGCTGTCAGCCGTCCCGTTCATCTTCCAGTTTCCGGCGGCGAGTTTGCGGCGCATGAGGCTACTCCAGATGGGACAGGGCGCGGCGAGCCCAAGTGCAGGCCAGTTCGGGATCGTCGAGCGCCGCCTCGGG
Source organism: Rhodobacterales bacterium (assembly GCA_038323615.1). Taxonomy (GTDB): domain Bacteria; phylum Pseudomonadota; class Alphaproteobacteria; order Rhodobacterales; family Rhodobacteraceae; genus JBBKXP01. Next base: position 44,975 of record JBBQHC010000009.1, read on the forward strand.
CAAAGTCCAATAGCCCATGCTGCGCCCGTCATCCATCGCGAAAATGCACGACCCGGCGGCCTGCATTTCGGCGGCAAAGGCATCCTTGGCCTTCAGGTATGGGGTACCGTTGCTGCGCAGGACGGCGAAAATCTGACCGTTCGCATACAGCGTCAGGCCACCCATCATCTTGCGCCCGGTGATGGTGCCCAGATCGGCGAACAAATCCTTGGCAAAGGCAATCTCAGCGTCCGAAACGCTCACGCCTGACCCAGCTTTTCATCGAACTTGATCGATTCGCCGCAGCCACAGGCGTCGACCACATTGGGATTGCGGAACTTGAAGCCGCTTTCCAGCAGAGTCGTTTCATAGTCGATCTCGGTTCCGAACAGGAACATCTGCGCCATCGGCGCGATCATCACGCGGGCGCCATCCTGTTCAACAACCTCGTCCAGCCCGTTGACTTCGGTCACATAGTCCATCGTGTATTCCATACCCGCGCAGCCGCCCTTTTTGACGCCGATACGCAGGCCCTTATGGGCGTCGCGGGCCATCAGGCGGGCGATTTGCGCTGCCGCACGGGGGGTGATGCTGACGGCCTGTTTGCCGGGGATGCCGAACATGGCGGGACTCCTTTGTCGATCAATTTAGGCACCAATGGCTGCCCGCTCAAGCCGACAGTCAAAAATGTTGGCGACGCGTGCGGTTACATGAACCCCAGCTCAAGCCGGGCCTCGTCCGACATCATTTCCATCCCCCATTGGGGTTCGAATGTCATTGCCACATCAACCTGTTTGACACCGGCCAGCGGTTCGATTGCATCAGCGACCCAACCGGGCATTTCACCCGCGACGGGACAGCCGGGGGCGGTCAGCGACATCGTGATGTTGACCGCGTTTTCGGCGTCGATCAGAATCGTATAAATCAGGCCAAGGTCATAGATATTGACCGGAATTTCCGGGTCATAGACCGACCGGCAGGCCTGCACCACCGCGTCATACAGCGGGTGATCGGTGGTCGAGGGCGCAATCAGCGGCGTGCCTTCGATTTTGCTGTCGTGTTCGGTCATGACGGCCCCGTCAGTTAATCCTGACTGTTCATATAGGGATTTGTCGGGCGCGGGTAAAGGGTGGGCGCGGCCACGCGGCGTCGCACCTGTTGCGATGGCAGAGCCTCTGGTGGGAATATTTTTGGCCAAAAGAAGCCGAGAGATGGTTTTCATTGCCGACCGATACGCTATCAGGGCGGCGAAACGGGGGCGACATGACCGGGTTTTCATTCGATCTACAGGCGACCGAGGGCAAGGCCCGCACCGGCGTGATCCACACAGCCCGTGGCGATATCCGTACGCCCGCGTTCATGCCCGTCGGCACCGCTGCGACGGTCAAGGCGATGCTGCCCGAAAGCGTCGCCGCCACGGGGGCCGACATTCTGCTTGGCAACACCTATCATCTGATGCTGCGGCCGACTGCCGAGAGGGTCGCCGCCCTGGGCGGGCTTCACAATTTCATGAACTGGGATCGCCCGATCCTGACCGACAGCGGCGGATTCCAAGTGATGAGCCTTGCCGGCCTGCGCAAGCTGACCGAGACGGGCGTCACGTTCAAAAGCCATATCGACGGGTCGCGGCACGAGTTGACGCCGGAACGGTCGATGGAAATTCAAAGGCTGCTGGGGTCCGATATCGTCATGGCGTTCGACGAATGTCCGGCCCTGCCTGCCGACGACGATCGGATCGCGGCCAGCATGCGACTGTCGATGCGCTGGGCGGCGCGCAGTCGGGATGCCTTTGGCGAGCGTCCCGGCCACGCCCTTTTCGGGATCCAGCAGGGTGGGTTGAACCACGATCTGCGGGCCGAAAGCGCTGCCGCGCTCACCGCCATCGGCTTTGACGGTTACGCCGTGGGTGGACTGGCCGTAGGCGAAGGTCAGGCGGCGATGTTTGGCGCCCTTGATACCGCGCCCGATATGTTGCCCGCTGACAAGCCGCGTTATCTGATGGGCGTCGGCAAGCCTGACGATATCGTCGGCGCCGTGGCGCGCGGCATTGACATGATGGACTGTGTGCTGCCCAGCCGGTCGGGACGCACCGGGCAGGCGTTTACCCGTCGCGGTGTGGTCAATATCAAGAACGCCCGACATCAGGATGACCCGCGCCCATTGGACGAAGATTGCGGTTGCCCCGCATGCCGGGGCTATTCCCGCGCCTATCTGCATCACGTGTTCCGGGCCCAGGAAATGATCAGCGGCATGCTGCTGACGTGGCACAACCTGACCTACTATCAGGATCTGATGGCGGGCATGCGGGCGGCGATTTCGGGCGGCACGTTCGCCGGGTTTCAGGCCGATTTTCATGCCCAAAGGGCGGCAGGGGATATCGAACCGATCTAAAACGGAACGACTTTCCATTGAATCGCAATGCGCCCCAAGACCGGGCGATTTGCGATATCGCTGTCTCAATCAAAAGTCATTCCGGGCTAAGCTGAAGCGTGGCTTTGATCGGTGCGGGCTGTGGCGGTAAGGCCCCAGTCACGCCGGACCGACAGGTGGGTGGCAAACCCATGCAGTTCATCGCCAAATCTGTCGTCGAACCAACGGGCCATCGCGACACGCGGGCGCAGGGCCTCATGAACAGTTTCCATACGGATCAGACAACCCGTGTCGTCATCCGTCAAAGTAAGGGTCACCGTCATATCCTCGGCCCCTGACGGGTCGTCACGTTCCAGCAGATAACGGCAGGCGTGGCCGGGGTCGCGGGAGAGGAACGAAATTGTGACCTCTTCCAACCCCTGTTCGGAATCTTTGAACCGCAGGTAGAGCGACTCCGTGTCATCGGGATCATGATCGAAATCGACCAGCGTGCCGGTCCAGTGATCGTCGGGGTGGACCGCACCCGGCACCAGCGCGGCCCATGTGTCGGCGCGCGGCAGGGCGACCCATGATGTGCGCTGGCTGGTCAGGCGCAGCGATACGCCGACACGGTCCAGCCAACTGCCATAAAACCCAAGGTAGGCCAGCCCGGCAAAGCCGGTCGCCAGCACCAGGATCAGCGGCAGTGGCAAGGGCAGGGGTGCCGCGATCAGCAGGCCGACGGCCCCGGCTTCGGTCAGTTTGCGCCAGCCAGGGGCAAACCGCAGCACTGCCAGTACCGCACAGAGAGCTGCCAGCCCACCGACGGCGATGGCCACATCGGCGCCCATCCCAGCCCATACGGCCAGCATCGTGACGATCACGACAAATGTGATCCGGCGGCGTTGGTCGTGGATGCGCAGATGCATGTCACCTCGGGGTTCGACAATGTGGTTAGCGGACCGTTCATCCACACGTGCCTGCCGATTGCGGCCAAGGCGGGGCACAACCGGGGCGATTTGCGCACCTTCCCGCTTGCTCGCGCCAGCGTGACGGGGCAAACTACATCACACAGATGATGCTTGAAACCGTGCGGGCCCAGCCCCATTTTAAGCGTCTGACGGGAGACGTTGAAGGCCGCCGTAAAGGGACCGCACCGTTTGCCATATATAAGGACAAGAGCATGCAAGAACCCCTGAGCCATTCCTACCCGGTGCTGCCGCTGCGCGACATCGTGGTATTTCCGCACATGATCGTGCCGCTGTTTGTAGGCCGCGAAAAATCGGTCCGGGCATTGGAAGAGGTGATGGCTGACGACAAGCAGATCCTGCTGTCGTCCCAGATCAACCCCGGTGAAGATGATCCGACCACCGATGGCATCTACAAGGCGGGTGTGCTGGCCAATGTGCTGCAACTGCTGAAATTGCCTGACGGCACTGTCAAGGTGCTGGTCGAAGGCCGTGCGCGCGTGCGGATTACGGAATATCTGCCCAACGACAATTTCTTTGAGGCCCGCGCAGAATATCTGACTGAAGTGCCGGGCGATGCGCAGGACGTGCAGGCGCTGGTGCGGTCGGTTTCGGCTGAATTCGAACGCTATTCCAAGATCCGCAAGAACATTCCCGAAGAGGCGCTTGCCGCCGTGTCCGAAGCGACCGAACCGGCCAAGCTGGCCGATCTGGTCGCGGGGCACCTTGGCATCGAGGTCAAGCAAAAGCAGGAACTGCTGGAAACTCTGTCGGTCGCCGAGCGGCTGGAAAAGGTCTATGGCCAGATGCAGGGCGAAATGTCGGTCTTGCAGGTCGAGAAAAAGATCAAGACCCGGGTCAAGACCCAGATGGAGCGGACCCAGCGCGAATATTATCTGAACGAACAGATGAAGGCGATCCAGAAGGAACTGGGCGACGGCGAAGAAGGTGAAGGCGAAGTCGCCGAACTGGAAAAGCGCATCGCAGCCACCAAGCTGTCGAAAGAGGCGCGCGACAAGGCCGACGCCGAAATGAAAAAGCTGAAAAACATGTCGCCGATGTCAGCCGAGGCGACCGTGGTGCGCAACTATCTCGACTGGATGCTTTCGATCCCGTGGGGTGTCAAATCGCGCACCAAAAAGGATCTGGGCAACGCGCAAAAGGTGCTGGATGACGACCACTATGGCCTTGAAAAGGTCAAGGAACGTATTGTCGAATATCTCGCCGTGCAACAGCGGTCGGCCAAGCTGAAAGGCCCGATCATGTGTCTGGTCGGACCGCCGGGCGTGGGTAAAACCAGCCTTGGTAAATCCGTGGCCAAGGCGACGGGGCGCGAATTCATCCGCATCAGCCTTGGCGGCGTGCGGGACGAAAGCGAAATCCGCGGCCACCGGCGCACCTATATCGGGTCGATGCCGGGCAAGATCATTCAGTCGATGCGCAAGGCCAAGACCTCGAACCCGTTGTTCCTGCTGGACGAGATCGACAAGCTCGGAATGGAT
>JBBQHC010000010.1:0-48077 GCA_038323615.1 Rhodobacterales bacterium
CCGACACACCGAGCAGGGACACATCGCGCAGGTCGATGGCGTTTTCGACAGTTGCGGCACGGGCCACACCACCCGGCACCGGGCCAGAGGGGGCGATGGCCTGCTGGGTCGGTGCCGGCGCTGCGGCGGGGGCCGCAGTCGATGACGGCGCGACGACGGCAGTCTGGGCGCTGGCACGGGTCGCGCGGGTGACGACGCTGCCAAAATTGCGCGGCCGATCGTCGGGGCGGCGTGACGACGCGATGGCCAGTCGGGTCGCACCGGCAACCGGGCTCACGACTTGTGGGGCGGTGGCGGCGATGGCGGCAGCGATGGCTGCGACGTCGGCAGACGGGGTCGGTGTGGGGTCTTCGACCGCTGTCGCAGCGACCTCGGGCGCAGGTTCGGGTTCGGGTTCAGGTTGTGGCGCCAGACCCGCCGGACGCAATTGTGGGCGAAACCCTGCCAAGGCGTCGTCTACGGCTGGCGTTGCCACTTCGGGTTCAGCTGGGGGGGCCAAATCACCGGGCCGGACAGAGGGGCGCAACGACGCAAGCGCGACACCGCCCGAGGTTGCGGTTTCTGGTTGCGGGTCGGCAGGCAAAGTTTCCAATGCGGCATCCGGCACCGCACGTTCCTGCGGCACTATCGGCGGTTTTCCGGCGATCACCAAAGCGCCGCTGGGCGTCAAAGCCCCTTCGGGCGTCGCCTGCACAAACCCGTCCACGTCACGTTCGAAAACAGTGCCGGGTGCAGGCGGCGGCGGTGGCGTCAGGGTCGGGGCATCCGGCGCCGACAGTGCCAGCCCAGGCAATTGCGTGGGATCCGGGGTGGTGACTGGCTGATCGACGGCGGCGATGACGATATCGCCAGAAGATTCGGCATTGGGCAACAACGGCAAACGCGGGGCGCGTTGCCAGACGCCGGTTGTCGCATAGACCCGGTCAGCCTCGGCCGGGCTCAGAACTTCGCCACTGGCAGATGCGACCTCGCCATCCGCTGTGGCATCGGCAATGTCCGCCGCCGACTCGTCACCCATTGCGGGAACTTCGGTGGCCATATTGCCGCTGGCGTTCAGCGCGACGCCGTTGTCGGTCAGGTCAGGCACCGCTGACGGCTGCGATACGCCCGGATCGGGAATCGCCACCGGCACGACGACATCGCCCGCGGCAACAGTCGTCGTCCGCGGCGCAAACAATCGCGCCAGCCCATCGTCGGACAAGAATGCCGCCCATGCCGCAACCACGGCCAGAAACAAGAGCAGCACGGCGGTCAGGATCAGGGCCAGAAATCGCGGCTTGCGACCAACGCCAGACCCGGCGGTGGCCTTGCGTCCGCCGAAAACCGTCAGCCCTGAGGTGTCGGGCACAGCCGCTGTGGCAAGGGCGGGCTGACGCCTGGACGGAAACAGACCGCCGGTCTGGGCGGCGACCGCTGGACGCGCCAGCGACCCGATCGGCGTGGACGCCAACGCCGGGTCGGGTGCGTCGGGCAGATATGTGAGATCGGAACTGGCTGGATCATGCAGGGCCGGTCCGGAATTGACGACCGTATCAGCCGGTTTCGCGACCTCGGACAGGCCGGTGATACGCGGCGACGCAACGGCGGCGGGCGGCACCGCGTTCAGCGGTGCTCCGGCAGTTGCCGGCGACGCGTCAAACCCGCGCGCTGCGCCGGCCAGTGACGGACCGGGCCCGCCGGGCCCAACCTGCACGGCCATCGGCGATGCAGGCCGCGTGACAGGATCGGGAACGGGGCGGCGAAACACCGGCTCTTGCCGGTCCACGCCGGCCTGGAAGACATGCCTTGGTGTCATTTTGGGGGCCACCGGCACCCGGTCCGGGTTGGCGGGCGGCGGCGGGGTGCCGGGGGGATCGGCGCGCAAGGCGCGGGCGCGTGACGAAAACTCCGGCAGCAAAGCGGCATAGCGATCCGCGTCTGACCCCGCTTTGGTGTCGCGGCGCATCGGCATCGTGACTGCGGCATCCGGGGAACGCAAAGATGCGGGCGCTGTGTCGCGGCCCACATGGGGCGCATCGCCGGGCGCGGCATGCGACACGGTTGCCAGAGATTCGTCGTCTGCCAGAGGTTCGTCGTCTGCAACGGGCTCAGCTACGGCTGCGACGGCGTCCTGCACCTGATCCGCGGGCGCAACATCATTCGCGGGTTCGGGAATCGCCGACACCAATGTGGGGTCTGGGTCAGTCGATCTGGCGGGCGGCGTCGCCACCCCCGGCAACGGCACCCGGCCAACCACAACAACCGGTGCCGCATCGCGCTGCACGTCAATTCCCGCAGCCAAGGCGGCGGCGGTCGGGCCGAAAAACACCTCGCCCTGAAAGGTGAATGGGTCAGGCACGGCGGCAAAGCAGATCGGTGCAAAGCCGTTTTCAGCGGCAAACGCCTCGGCCTCGACCAAGGTCTCGCGGGCGACAGCGGCAGCGTAGGTGCGTCCGCCGCCCCGGCTGACATCATAGGACAGATCATCAAGGCCGTAAGGCGTGGCCGCATCCAGCGCCGCAGCGACATCGTCGTCGGGAACTCGCGCCGAATCCATCGCCAGATATTTGATCTGGTCATTCGGGATCAGCAGTTTGGTCTGAAACCCTTCGGGAGCCAGCGCCAAGGCGTCCTGGCGCAGAGCAGTCAGGGCCCGGCCCAGATCGGGCGAATCAAGCGCGACCTCGCCGACAAGAAGCCATCCGTCGCTGCCGCGCTTTAGCAGGCGGATACCTTCGGAGGACAGGGACAAGCAAAAATTCGGTTTCATAAGGTGGCTTTAGCATCTTGAACAGGGCAGCGGAATGGTCCGGCGCGGTCTGACAAAGTTACAGCAGTTTCCCGCCGTGTCCAAGCAATCAGCGCCTTTTTGCACAAGAAAACCGGGGCGGGCCAAGGATCGGCTTGCGGCCTGCGTCAAAGTTTCTCACGATCTGTCAAAACCCCGAAAGGACCATTATCATGTACCGCCTGCCCGTATTTCTTTTTGCCATCGCGATCGCCCTTGCCCTGCCCTTGTCGGCCAAGGCGCAAACGCCGGGCCAGACGCCGGCCCGCACCCTCTCTGTCACCGGCGAGGCCGAGGCGAGCGCCGCCCCCGACATGGCGACCGTCAATGTCGGCGTGACTGCCGAAGCCGCGACTGCCGCCGCTGCGACCGATCAGGCGAGTGCCGCGATGACCGCCATTCTGGTCAAGCTGACCACCCTTGGGATCGACCCCGCCGATGCGCAGACCAGCGGCCTGCGCCTGACGCCGCGTTACGCCACGACGGTGCTGGGCAATACCGACTATTCCACGGTGAACAGCTACAGCGCCGCCAACGACGTGCGGATCAAGGTGCGCGATTTGTCCGCCCTTGGCGCGTTGCTGAGTGGCGTCATCGGATCCGGGGCCAATACCCTGAACGGCGTTGAATTCGGCCTGCAAGACCCTGCCGCCCTGCTGGACGAGGCGCGCCTTGCCGCCGTAGCCGAGGCGCAACGGCGTGCTGCCCTCTATGCCGGGGCCGCAGGGCTGACGCTGGGCGAGATCGTGCAACTGAACGAAAACGGCTATTCCGGCTATCAACCGCTGCAATCGGCGATGATGCGCGACGGATCGGTCAGCGAATCCCTCAGCTACGAAGTACCGGTGGCGCAGGGCCAGATCACGGTCAGCGCCAATATCGCGATGATCTACGCCTTGGCAGATTGAAACGACAAAGGCCCGCCCGGTTTTGCACCGGACGGGCCTGTTTGGGATGACTGGTCGGACGCGCCCTACTGGCTGGCGGCGCCTTGGTCAGAGCGCAGGTAGTTGAAAAACTCGCTATCCGGGCTAAGAACCATCGACGTGTTGTTCGACCGCAAGGCCCGACCATAGGCCGTCATCGAGCGATAGAATTCAAAGAATTCCGGGTCTGCGCCAAAGGCTGTCGCAAAGATACCGTTCCTTTCGGCGTCCGCCTCACCACGGGTGATGGCGGCCTGCCGGGCGGCGTCCGAGGTCAGTTCGATCACTGTCCGGTCGGCCTGTGCGCGCACTCTTTGCGCCGCTTCGTTACCGCGGGCGATCTCGTCGGCGGCTTCGCGTTCGCGTTCCGCCTTCATCCGCTCGTAAGTGGCGTTCAGGTTTTCGGGCGGTAGGTCGGTGCGTTTCAGGCGCACGTCGATGACCTGAAGGCCCAGCGCGTCGGCTTCGGCAATCGCCTCGTTGCGGATCCGCAGCATCAGGGCGGCGCGGTCCACCGACAGGATATCGTCGCTGCTGACCGTGCCCAGCACGTCGCGAATCTGGGCGCGCAGGATACCGTCAAGCCGCGACGCGGCGAATTCTTCGCCCCCGGCACCGACGGCCCGACGGAACTTTTCCACATCCGCGATGCGATAGCGGGCAAAGGCATCGACGATCAGGCGGCGGTCGTCCGACGGCGTGACCTCGAGTGCGGCGATCTCGCGGCTGAGGATCCGGTCGTCGTAACGCACGACATCCTGGATCAGCGGGATTTTGAACCCCAGCCCCGGTGCCTCTTTGACCGAAACGATCTGGCCGAATTGCAGCACCAAAGCCTTTTCGCGCTCATCGACAATAAAGACCGACGACAGGGCTGCGGCGACCACCACGACGATTGCGGGCAGCAGATAAGTTGATTTGCGCATCAGTTCGACGCTCCTTCGGTTGATGGGGCGGTTGCTGGGTCGGTTGACAGGACGCCGGTCGAGGACGGCGCCGGTGCGCGCCGCAATTCATTCAGCGGCAGATAGGGCACGACGCCCTGCCCGCCTTGGTTTTCGTCCAGCAGGATGATGCTCACACTGCCCAAGACCTGTTCCATCGTCTCAAGATACAGACGTTTGCGAGTGACTTCGGGGGCCTTAAGGTATTCGCCCAGAACGGCGGTAAATCGGCTGGCTTCACCCGCTGCCTCGTTCACCACCTGGGCGCGATAGCCTTCGGCCTGTTCAAGCAACTGCGCGGCCTGACCGCGCGCTTCTGCCAATGCCCGGTTGGCGTAGGCGTCAGCAACGTTTTGCAGCCGGTCACGTTCCTGCGCGGCGTCCTGCACCTTGCGGAACGACGAGATGACGGATTCCGGCGGGTCGGCCTTGTCAAAGTTGACGCGGACGATGTTCACGCCGCTGTCGTAGCTGTCCAGCGTCAACTGGATCAATTCGCGCAGCCGGTCGGCAATCGCGCCGCGATCCCGGTTCAGGATCGGGGCAAGATCAGACTGGGCGATAATCTCGCGCATCGCCGATTCCGCCACCGCCTCGATCGTCTGGGGCGGGTTGGACAGATTGAACAAATAACGGGCCGGGTCGTTGATGTTCCAGACCACCTGAAAGTCGATATCGACGATGTTCTGGTCGCCGGTCAACATCAGCCCGGCGTCTTGGCCCGAACGGCTGGTGCCGATCTCGATCGTGCGTTCGCTGGTGACCGGCATCACCTCGGCGGTGACGAGCGGCCAAGGCGCAAAATTCAGGCCCGGATCGCCGATCGCGGAAAACTTGCCAAGGAACAGTTCGACAGACCGTTCTTCAGGCTTGACCGTGTAGAACGACGCAAGGCCCCACAGCGCGACCGCCGCAAGAGCGATCAGTCCGATGGTGCCACGCCCGAACGACGGACCACCGGCGCCAGTGCTGCCGGGGCCACGGCCACCGCCCATGATGGCGCGCAACTGTTCGCGGCCCTTGTTGACCATCTGATCAATATCGGGAATCTGCGGCCCCTCGCCGGGGCGTCGCCCGCCCCGTGGCGGCCGATCACCGTTATCGCCGCCATTGTTGCCGCCGCCGTTATTGCCGCCGCCGGCACCCTTGTTGCCACCGCCCCAAGGGCCACCACTATTTCCAGCCATTGTCCGTCATATTCCCTGTTCTTGTCCCGCCTCTGGCGGGCTTCCATTCCAATTTGTGCGTTATCGCACCGAAATCAACCCATCCGGACCGGTTCGCGCATCGTGACGATTTCTTCGGCCATCGTCGGATGCACCGCCACGGTGCGGTCAAAATCCTCTTTCGTCGCGCCCATCTTGATCGCAATACCGACCATCTGGATCATTTCGCCAGCGTTGTCCGCGACAATATGACAGCCCAGCACTTTACGGGTTTTCTGGCTGACGATCAGCTTCATCATAACCCGGTCCTTGCGCCCGGCAAAGGCGTGGTGCATCGGCTTAAACGACGTGCAATATACAGCGATTGGTTCCTGTTCCCGCGCCGCTTCTTCGGTCAGGCCGATGGTGCCCATTTCAGGCTGGGTGAAGATCGCCGTCGGGATCAGCGCGTGATCGACCGGCGTCGGGTTGCCGTTGAACACGGTTTCGACAAACGCCATCCCCTCGCGGATCGCCACCGGGGTCAGTTGCACCCGGTCGGTCACGTCGCCGACCGCATAGATTGAAGGCACGTTGGTCTGGCTGTAATGATCGACGAGAACTTCGCCTCGCCTCCCCAGCGCGACGCCCACAGCCGCCAGCCCCATGCTTTCGGTATTGGGGGTGCGCCCGGTGGCGAAAAGCACCCTGTCGAATGTGCGTTCCTGCCCGTTGCTTGCCTTGACCCAAATGCCGCCTTCGCGCTGTTCGATGTCCAGAAGGGTCACGCCAAGATGCAGATCGACGCCGCGTTCGCGCATCTGGTCGGCGACAAACCCCCGCGCCTCGTCATCGAAACCACGCAGGATCTGCGCACCCCGATAGTACTGCGTTACCTGGACGCCAAGACCATTCAGGATACCGGCGAATTCAGAGGCGATATAGCCGCCGCCGACGATCAGGATGGTTTTTGGCAAATGGTCGAGCAGAAAAATGTCGTCGCTGTTGATCCCAAGGTTCGCGCCCTTTTGGTCAGGCAGCACCGGGCGGCCCCCGGTGGCGACCAAAATATGCTTGGCTGACAGCGCCTTGCCGTCATCCAGTTGCACCGTATGCGGGTCTGTCAACACGGCGCGGTTGTCGTGAATAGTCACACCGGAGGTTTCCAGCATCTTGCGGTAAGCCTGTTCCAGCCGGTCCAGTTCGCTGTGCAGCGTGGTGCGAAACGTCGGCCAGTTGAAACTGCCGTCGCCAGTGTCCCAGCCATAGGCGCGGGCATCCCGCATCGCATCGGAAAAACCCGAGGCGAAAACCATCAGCTTTTTGGGCACGCAGCCCCGGATCACACAGGTGCCGCCCATCCGGGATTCTTCGGCCAGACCGACGCGCGCGCCGGTCGCCGCTGCCATCCGCGCGGCGCGTACGCCGCCCGACCCGCCGCCGATGACGAAAAGATCATAGTCGAATGTGGTCATGGTCGGCCCCGGATCAGCATGCGCGAAAGGTATGTCACAGGGGGACGCGGATGGCCAGCAGTCCGCATTCAGTTCCGCTTGAACAAGGCCGCATAGCGGGGCGCGAAGTATGCCATGAAGGCCTTTACCTCGGGGCGTTTGTAGGCGGTCGGACTGGCCAGCAGCCAGCAAGTCGTGCCAGTTTCCGGGGGCAAATCGAAACATTTGACAAAGGTTTCGTTTTTCTTGCCATAGCCAGTGGGCATACTGGCGATCCCGGTTCCCATCCGCACCGCCGTTTCCGCTGATTTCACCTCGGTACAGGTCATCACGATCTGTGCCGGGTCGATCCGCGGCAGCAGCCAGTCGGTAAACCGGGACAGGATCGCGCTATCGTAAACAATGAACTTGTGCCCTTTGAAGTGGTGTTCGCTCGTCGGCGGAGGGTATTTCGCTGCATAGCTTTGCGAGGCGAACAGTGACGATGAAAGGAACGCCAACTTACGGCAGATCAGGGTCGGATCGTCAATTGCACGGGCGTAGCGGATCGCGACATCGGCAGCACCGCCTGCCAGATCAACCTTCTGATTGTTTGGCAAAAAGTCGAACCGAACCTCGCCGTAGCTACTGATAAAGTCCTCTAATATCGCGGAAAAACGGGGCGTGAAGGTCGCCTCGGTCGCAGTGATCCGGATTGTATGCGATGCGGTCAGCCGCACGGCGGCGTCCGAGAAATGTCCGGCAGCGTCGGCAATCGCCTCGGCTGTGGGCAACAGGGCCTGCGCCGCCGGGGTCGGTTTGAACCCACGGGTATCGCGGATGAACAGCGTCACCCCCAGCGCTTGTTCCAGCGCGTCAATCCGGCGCGCCACGGTCGGCTGGGTCATATTCAAATCTTTGGATGCGGCGAGGGTTGAGCCTGCCCGATAAACCGCGAGGAAAACACGCACATCCGACCAGTTCTGAAATCGGCTATTCATTCTTGTAGAACAGCACGACACCAAAACCGATACCAGCATTTTTCAACCGTCCCTAAGCTGATCCTGACAGTCAACGGAGGACCACGCCATGACCCTGACTTTCCCGATTTTCAGCCTTTCCAACTTGTTCGGTGCGTCGCGACCGAAAACCGAGACAGCGCGGGTACCGATACTGGCGCAATCGTCGCGGGATGACGTGGCCCGCGCCGAACGCGCCGCTCTGTGTGACATCATGGATCAGCACCCCGAAGCGTTCGGCAGCGAATACGGCCTTGTCGAGATGTCGATCCGGTATCGCAGTGCGCGGTAGACCAACGTCAGGCCGGAACGCTAATCGGCAATATCGGTGAACAGATTGTCGGCTTCCAGAAAGTCGATCTTGGAGTGTTCGACACTGCCGACATTGACGTCGCGCACCTCGACCCGGCCATCGCCATAGCCGATCACGACCGCATCGCAAATGTCGATGAACAGTCCGTTTTCAACGACGCCGGGGATCTGGTTCAGAACCAGCGACAACTGCCGCGGGTTGCCGATCCGATTCAGGTGCAGGTCGATGATATGGTTGCCCTCGTCAGTATGAAACGGCGCCGCACCGTTCATCCGCAGGGTGGTGGACCGGCCCAGCACATCCATGCCGATCAGGGTTTCCTCGATCAGGGTCTTGGTGGTCTGCCAGCCGAAGGGGATCACCTCGACTGGCAGGGGGAAGGCGCCAAGACTCTCCACCTGCTTGGAAATATCGGCGATCACGACCATCTGGTCGCTGGCAGTCGCCACGATCTTTTCTTGCAACAGCGCCCCGCCACCGCCTTTGATCAGGTTCAGGTTGGCATCGTATTCGTCGGCCCCGTCGATGGTCAGGTCCAGCCAGCGGGCCTCGTCCAGACTGATCACCTCGATCCCGACGCTGCGGGCCAGTTGCGCGGTGCGGGTCGAAGTGGGCACGCCCCGGATGCGCAACCCGTCATGGCGCACCATCTCGCCCAGGACCTGCACCAGCCACGCGGCAGTGGACCCGGTGCCAAGGCCGACGCGCATTCCCGATTCGACGTAAGCGGCGGCACGTTTGGCGGCAGCGAACTTGGCTTTGTCGATCGGTGACATTTCTGAGGGCATGGGACGGCTCCGGTTTGTGTTGGCGGCGTTATAGGCAAAGTGGGCGCGGGGCGCGAGGGGGGAATCCGTGTCCGGATATGTGCAGGAAGGCATGAAGATGTTGCAAACGTGCTGTAGCACTGGCGGTTTGAAATCTCTCATGACCAATGACACGCCACTGATTCAAGTAGCCCATACTCCCCTGCGCCTTCCCCCCACAAACCGTCGCATTCCGCCTGACCCTGGCCAGGCGATCCCGTAGATTGCAGCCATGTCCACCCCCCTGCGCCTGCACTACGCCCCCGACAATGCTTCGCTTTGTGTGCGGCTGGCGTTGGAAACCTTCGGGCCGCCCTACAACACGGTGCTTGTCGACCGCGCCATCCAAGGCCAGAAATCGCCGACCTTTCTGGCACTGAACCCCAACGGGCTGATCCCGGTGCTGGAAACCCCTGACGGGCCGATCTACGAAACCGGCGCGATCCTGTTGTGGCTGGCCGACCGGGCCGGGGCGCTGATGCCTGCACCGGGTGACCCGGCGCGTGGCGCGGCCCTCACATGGCTGTTCTGGCTGTCCAACACGCTGCACGTGGCGGAACGGGTGCTGTTCTACCCCGAGAAATACATCGGCATCGATCAGGCCGAAACGCTGCGCGCGGCGACCCGTCAGACGATCACTGCCCACCTTGATGTGCTGAACGCGGCGAACCCGGACTGGCTGCACACCCCGTCGATCCATGCCTGCTACCTTGCGCCGCTGCTGCGCTGGCCCGCCCTTTATGGCGGCGATCCGGCGTGGTATGACCTGCGGAATTGGCCGAACCTGCTGGCCTTTGCCCGCGTTTACGAAACTACCGTCCCTGCCCTGAAAGCCGCCAAAGCCGAGGGGCTCGGTCCAACTCCTTTCTCCGCTCCCACCATGCCCGATCCACCCGAAGGAAGTGCCACCTGATGTTTCTCTCAGTGTTCGATATGTTCAAAGTCGGCGTCGGCCCGTCATCGTCCCATACCATCGGCCCGATGGTCGCGGCGGCGCGGTTTCTGGATCATCTGCGCGCCCAGCCGTTCAAAGTTGCGGGTTTGCGGGCCAGCCTGCACGGCTCGCTCGCCTTTACCGGCGTCGGGCATGCGACGGACCGGGCGGTCATCCTTGGCCTCGCCGGGTTTCGGGCCGAAAATTACGACGCCGCCAAGGCCGAAGCCGAGCTGGCGCGGATCAAGGCCGAGGGGCACGTGACGCCTGACGGCCTGCCGCAACTGGCCTTTGTTCCCGCCGATCATTTGCTGTTCGATTACGGCCCCGCCCTGCCCGGCCATGCCAACGGGATGATCCTGAAAGGCACCGACGCGCAGGGCGATGTGGTGACGCAAGTGACCTATTATTCGATCGGTGGCGGTTTTGTTCTGACCGACGCGGAACTGGCTGCGGGCAAAGACACCGACACCGGTCCGCCGGTCCCGTTTCCGTTCAAATCGGCGGTCGAAATGCTGGGTATGGCGGCGGCAAGCGGGCTGACGGTGGCGGCGATGAAGCGCGCCAATGAACTGGCCCGCCGTCCGGCAACCGAGATTGACACCGGCCTTTCGCGGATTTGGGAAGTGATGAATGCCTGCATAAACAGGGGCTTGGTGACCGACGGCATCCTGCCCGGCGGCCTTAAGGTGCGCCGCCGTGCCAAGGGGATCTGGGACGCGCTGCAGGCCGAACGCGGGTTGAACCAGACCCCGCCGCACACGATCAACGATTACATGTCAACCTACGCGATGGCCGTGAACGAAGAAAACGCCGCCGGTGGTCAGGTCGTGACGGCCCCCACGAACGGGGCGGCGGGCGTGGTGCCCGCGACGATCCGATACTGGCTGGACCATGTGCCGGGGGCCACGGTCAAGGGAGTGCCGGATTTCCTGCTGACGGCGGCGGCAATTGGCGGGCTGATCAAATTCAACGCCTCGATTTCTGGAGCCGAGTGTGGCTGTCAAGCCGAGGTCGGATCAGCGGCGGCGATGGCGGCGGCAGGTCTGTGCGCGGTCATGGGCGGGACGCCGGAACAGGTGGAAAACGCTGCCGAGATCGCGCTTGAACATCATCTGGGGATGACTTGCGACCCGATCCGCGGTCTGGTGCAGGTGCCTTGCATTGAACGTAACGGGCTGGGCTGTATCAAGGCGGTGTCGGCGGCATCCCTCGCCCTGCGCGGTGACGGCGTGCATCTGGTCCCGCTGGACGCGGCGATCGAAACGATGCGACAGACCGGGGCCGATATGTCGGAAAAGTACAAAGAGACCGCGCTGGGCGGGTTGGCGGTGAACGTGCCGAACTGCTGACATTTGCCAATCATTGCGCGACAGAGCCGCCGCGACCGGTCAGGGCCAGACGGTCCGGTAGATCGTGAATTCTGCTGCCTGTTGCGGCGCCATCGGCTGCGGTTCTTGCAGAACTGACAGCGGGTCTGGAATCCCGGCGAAGGCCGCGAACATATCGCGATTGACCCGCCAATCCGCAAAATAGCCGATGTTTTCCCCCTGCATGAAAGCGGCGAGGTTTCGATTCTGCAGCGCTGTATGCGCCGGACCGCTGACCACGCCGTCCAAATTGACGACACGCTGACCGGCGCCTGCAAAATAACCCAACGCACCGCTTTGCATGGCCCCCAGTACGGCATCTTGGGGCAGTTTGGCGATGATATCCTGCGCCACCGCGGCATAGCCTTTGACCCCAGAGAAGCTGTTCCAGTTTTCCGGCGCGACCTGGCCGTGCAAGCGTGCCAGTCCAGGCAGGTTGAAAACAACCAGCAGCGCAGCAATGGCGACAGGCAATCGCCACGTCACTCCGGGACGCGTGGCCAGACGATCAAAGGCAAGCGCCACCGCGCCGATCATCGCCAGCCAGACGGGCAGGAAATAGCGATCGAAGAACCAGAATACCGGCAAGTAGAAAACGTAAAAGGCGGCGAGCATCATCGCCGCGCCGACAAGCAGGTGCAGACCGGTAACCGGCCTGCGGCCACTCAGCACCCAGACCATGGCCAGCAGCCCACCAGAAGCCAAAACGATGCCCAGATTTGTGCCGGCATCGCCGCCGCCAATCTCGGCAAGAATAACCAGCCCATAGAACGCGGCCGACGGCAAATCCAACCCCAAGTCACGGTAATGCAGAACCAACTGGTGCACCGCCCGCCCGCTTTCCGGAATCGGGGTGCCGAAATTGATCTGGCACCAGACCCACCACGGCAACACCACCGTAGTGGCCGCAGCCGCCACCATTGCAGCCCGGCCAAAGCCAACCCGCCACAGTGCCAGCAGGCCGATCAAAAGAACAAGAAACGCAGTGTCGATCCGCGCCAGCAACGCCAATCCGCAAAGCACACCTAGCAGGATCAGTCGGCCAGGCCCGGCATCACGGGTCACCCCCCCGGCAACCAGCGCGGCCATCATCCCGATCGTTGCCGCAAGCGAGGTCTCCAGCCCGTTGAGCGAATTGCTGAGCACCGCCGGGGCGGTCGCGGCAAATATCGTCGCCAAAAGCACTGTGACCGGGCGCGCGCCGGACTGGACCAATACGCGGCCCAGCAGCCCGACACCGATGACGCCGAACAGCCCGCTGATCGCGATGGTCCAGACAACGGGCCACCGCGGATCATCGCTGAACCAAAAGGCGGGCACTTGCAGCAGGGCGATCAGCGGCTGAAATCCCGACGTCGGGATCACGCCATCGGTCGTCGGCCCCAGTCCGGCGGCAATGTTGCGGCTGATCGACAGCGTATAATACGTGTCATCGGGCAAAAACAGCCGGTCGAGGTGCAGTAGTGGCTGAAAGCCGATGACCGCCGTCACCATCAAAGCAGCAAAGACCCCAAGCCAGATCGCGCGCTCGCCTGTCAGCCTGACCAATTTGTCTGCCCTTTTCGCTGCTCATTTTGGCGGGACGGTGCAAGAGCCTCATGCAGTTGTCCAGATCGGCAGACTGTTTCGGTGCATATCATTGGTGGATCGTGCCCCACCCGATACGGTCGCGCGGAACTGCGGCTGGATTTTGAGTTGACTGCCTGCGTCAAAATCGGACTGGACGCTGCCGTTATCCGCACCTACCCCTGCGTCCCATGACCCAGGACCGCATCCTTCTCGGCGTCGCCCTCATGCTGGGCTTTTGCGTCAGCGCCCCGCTGATCGATGTGGCGTCGAAACTTGCGGCCCAGACGATCCCGGTCGGGCAGGTCACCACCGCCCGTTTCGTGGTGCAGGCGGCGCTGATGTTGCCTGTCGTCCTGATCCTTGGACACAGTCTGCGGATCAGGCGCGACGTGATTGTGCCGCTGGCCCTGCGCGCCCTGTTCCTGATCTTGTCGACCTACTTTTTTGTTGCAGCGGTGCAGGTGATGCCGATTGCCGATGCCTTGGCCATCGCGTTTGTCGAACCGTTCCTGCTGTTGGTCCTTGGCAGGTTCCTGTTCAACGACGAGGTCGGGCCACGCCGGATCGGGGCCAGTGCGGTCGGGTTCGCCGGGTCGCTGTTGGTGATCCAGCCCAGTTTTGCCGCCTTCGGCACAGTCGCCCTTTACCCCCTTGGCACCGCGCTGTTCTTTGCGGCCTATATGCTGGTCACACGGTCGCTGCGCCAAAAGGTGCATCCGGTGCCGATGCAATTTCACACGGCGGCAGTTGCCACGCTGATCTGTGTGCCGGTGATCTGGCTGGCCGATGGCAGCGGCATTGTCAGCCTTGATCCGGTCTGGCCGGCGGGGCTTGACTGGGTCTGGCTGTTCGGTGTCGGGGCCGCCTCGGCTGTGGCGCATATGCTGATGACATACGCGCTGCGCTATGCCCCCTCGGCCACGCTCGCGCCGCTGCATTACCTTGAGATCGTCAGCGCCGCCGCACTTGGCTATGTCATCTTTGACAATTTCCCGAATCCCCTGACATGGACCGGGATCGGGGTCATTGTCGCCTCGGGTCTTTATATCGTCCACCGCGAACGGGTGACGGCGCGACGCGGATCAGTGGTGTTGCCGATGGCCGCCCGCCCAACTGCTGATTGACCTGCGGGTCGGTGGTCACGTCAAAATCCGGTCCACGGCTGGTGCCGCGCATTGCCTCACTGCCCGCGAACCGCCGCTATCACCGACGGCAGCGCCTCAGGCGGCAGACTAACCAGCAGCGGCCCTGTCGCCCGGATGTCGACTTGCGGTGCGGCGACTTCGTTTGACGGGCTGATGAATCCGGTCGGGTGCATCGCCGCATCACTGACCGGCCAGCGCAGTCCCTTGGTGTCGACCCGTACATCCGCCAGCGGCAACAGCGACAGGCGCATGCCTGGCGACAGATCCAGCCCGACATGGCCCCGCGGCACCAGAAAGCTCACATCGTCCGGCCCCAGCAGAATGACCATGCGGTCGCGATACCGGGCCAGCACATTCAGCACGGCCAGCGTGTGATCCAGCCGACCGCCGGAAAAACCGACTGCGACGATCAGCGGTGCGGCAACCCGGATCAGGCATTTTTCAAAATCGGTGGTGCTTTGTTCGGCAACCGGATGCAGACAATCGGCAAAGGCCTGGTGTGCCGCTGCGCCAAGGCTGTCCATATCTCCGATGACGGCACGCGGGCGCAACGCCATCGCCAACACCGCATCGGCCCCACCATCGGCGGCCACCAGTATTGGCGCATGGCTTAAGGCAATGGTAATATCGGCGGGCCTAGGGTTGGCACCGCCCACAAGGGTCACTGCGTCGAAACTGTCAACAATGATCATCGCCCGCCCGCATTACCCGCTGATTTGGAAACATGCCTTGAAAGTGCCGCGAAATAATACCCGTAATAACGCCTTCCTGTTCCGGATTGCGAACCAATTCATGGTAAACCCTGCGTTGCTGGATGTGGGAGAAAGCGAGCAGTAAAATGGTAGGCCCGAGCAAGATTCTAACCGTTTCGTACGGAACGTTCTCCTGCACACTTGAGGGGTTCGATGATTCGTTCGACACGATGAAGGCGATCGCCGAGTATTTCCGCGATCTGGCAGCGGACGATCGGTATTTCGGCGCAGAGCCGCCGACGCCCGATGCCGAAATGTTGACACGCATCGCCGAACGCGAAGTGTCGCGCCGGGTCGAGGCACGGATGGACGCATCCGGCATCACCCTGCGTACTGGCGCCGCGCTTAGCAACGCTGCTGATGCGGGCGACGCGATTTCCGACGATGACGTCGAGGATGACGTCAACGCCGTTGCCGCCGACGAAACCGCCGAAACGGATGTCGCCCCGGCGATGCCCCCCGCGGCCAAGGCCGTGCCAATGGCGCCGCTGGCCGCGCCGGCACCGTCGGCGGTGTTGGACGATACGTTAGATCAGGATACCGGCGTGGCGGTGACGGCCGACGCAGCTGGTATTGCCGCCGGACGCGGGACTGGGGATTGGTCTGCCGACCTTGCCCCGACGCTCGCAGCACCCGCCCCGGCGGCACCCGTTTTCGATGAACCGGCCCCGATCTTGGCCGACACCGACAGCATTGCAGCCAAACTGCAACGCATCCGCGCCGTTGTCGGACAAAACCGCGCCGACTTTGACGCGGTCGAGGATGATAATACCGCCGTTGATCCGCTTGACGACGATAGCGACAATCAGGCCCTGCACGACGCCCTTGGCGCGACTGACCTGAACGGCGACGACGATTCGACAGACGCCGATATGGCTGCGGACGATGTGGCCGAGGATGATC
This sequence comes from Rhodobacterales bacterium, assembly GCA_038323615.1. Taxonomy (GTDB): domain Bacteria; phylum Pseudomonadota; class Alphaproteobacteria; order Rhodobacterales; family Rhodobacteraceae; genus JBBKXP01. Next base: position 16,027 of record JBBQHC010000010.1, read on the forward strand.
AAGACGACAGCACTTCGACTGATGACAGCGAAACCCTCGCTGCGATGATGACCCGGATGGATCAGGCCGACGACGACACCGTGTCGGCCGACGCTGAACCCGCTGTGACCAGGGCTCGTGCCGAACCTGCCGTTATATTGTCGGCCCCGGCCGACGTGCAGTCCGTCCGTGCCCGTGTCATCCGGATGAAGAAAAGCGATTTCGAACGCGCCGTCGCCAAAGGCCAACTCGAGGCCGAAACCGACGATGACGACGAGTCCGCTGGCGACGATTTTGCCAACCTGCCCGAGATACCCGATTTGGCCACACTCGACGGCCTCGACGACCTTGACATCTTTGGCAGCGTCGACGCCGACATGGGCCTGTCCGCCGAAGAAGAGGCGGAACTTCTGCAAGAACTGGCAGAGGTCCGGCGCGAATCGGATGAGGCAGAGGCAGAGGCAGATGCAGAGGCGGATGAAGGTGAGGACGATCTCGATGACGTCGCGACCGACGATACCGATGACGTCGCGACCAAGGATCTCGATGTCGTCGCGACCGATGATCTCGATGACGTCGCGACCGATGATGCCGAAGTCGTCGCGACCAAGGAAGTCGCGACCGACGATGCCGCCAAAGTAAGCGACGACGAACGCGACGATGCCGCAGAGGTAGATTTCGACGACGCGGACGATGGCGAAAACGACGATCATGACACCGCATCGCAGCACGATCCGCGCCCCGGCCGCGCCATTCTCAGCGCCCAGCCCGAGGCGGACGAGGCGGCGATGTCACGCATCCTGTCGCAGACTGACGCTGAACTGCTCGAACCCGAAGGGAGCCGTCGCCGTCAGGCGATCGCCCAACTCAAAGCTGCCGTCGCCGCAACCGAGGCGGCACGCCGGATGGGCGAAGCCGCACCGGTTGACGACGCGACGGAAAATGCGTTCCGCGACGATCTTGATCAGGCCGTGCGGCCGCGCCGTGCCATCCCCGACGGGCAGCGTCGTCCGGATGCAGAACGACCGCGCCCGGCGCCCCTGAAACTGGTTGCGTCACAGCGGATCGACGTGCCGGGCGCGGTCGCAGCGCCGGCCTCGGGCACGCCAGTCCGCCCGCGCCGGGTGCAGGTCGAAACCATCGACAACGCACCTGCGACAACCGACACCGGGTCTTTTGCAGACTACGCCGAAAGCGTCGGCGCGACCACGCTGCAGGACTTGCTGGAAGCGGCGGCAGCCTACACCGCCTTTGTCGAAGGGATGGAAGATTTCTCGCGCCCCGAAATCATGAAAAAGGTGCGCCAACTGTCGCCCGAAGATTTCAGCCGCGAAGACGGTCTGCGCTCTTTCGGCACGTTGCTGCGGCAAGGCCGGATCGCCAAGATCCGCAACGGTCGGTTCCAGATATCCGACCAGACGCGGTTCCGCCCCGAGGCGATGGCAGCGCGCGGTTAAAGCCACGCCGCGAACAACCAAAGGCAGCGCCGCCAGCGCTGCCTTTTTCAATTTCCGCCCGAAAGAAAACCTCTGTCCACGCATCTTCCGAGCGAAAATACCGGCGCCGCAGGCATCCCATACAGCCTCATGCGCGGCGACCGACAGCCGGTCGATCACTTGCAACCATCCCAACATCAGCAACGCGGCGGCAGCCGCGCCTTTGGATCAGTCCCGCTCGGGTTCGCGCGGCGCGTCCGGGTCGGCCTGCCCGATGCCGCGAAACACGGACCGGAACGGCAGTGCCCATGCGACACCCAGAAAGATGTAGATCAACAGTTCGACCGCGAATGGGGCGCGGTTCAGATTGCTCATGATCGTTGCGGCAATCACCACATAGACAGGCAGCCAGACCAACAACAGCACCAGCGCCCAGCGGCGGCGTGATTTGTATGACAGTTTTTGTTTCTGGGCCATCAGTCGGCAAACGGGTCGGTGACAAGGATCGTGTCCTCGCGTTCCGGCGACGTTGACAAAAGCGCCACCGGACAGCCGATCAGTTCCTCGACCCGGCGCACATATTTGATCGCCTCGGCCGGAAGATCGGCCCAGGACCGCGCCCCTTCGGTCGATTGCGACCAGCCGGGCAATTCTTCGTAAACCGGGGTGCAGCGGGTCTGTTGATCGGCGGCTGTCGGCAGATAGTCCAACCGCTTGCCATCCAGATCGTAGCCAACGCAGATTTTCAGCGTCTCGAAACCGTCCAACACGTCCAGTTTGGTGAACGCGATACCGTTGACGCCGGATGTGGCGCAGGTCTGTCGCACCAGCACGGCGTCGAACCAGCCGCAGCGCCGCTTGCGTCCGGTCACGGTGCCAAATTCGTGGCCACGTTCACCCAGTCGGACGCCGTCCGCATCGAACAGTTCAGCGGGAAACGGCCCTTCGCCGACCCGCGTCGTATAGGCCTTGACGATGCCAAGGACAAAATCGATCGACCCCGGCCCGACCCCGGTGCCGGTGGCCGCCTGCCCGGCGATGACGTTGGACGACGTGACATAAGGATAGGTGCCGAAATCAATGTCGAGCAGCGCGCCCTGCGCCCCCTCGAACAGGATGCGCTTTCCCTCTTTCTTCTTTTCGTTCAATACCTTCCAGACCGGGGCCGCATATTCCAGCACCAGTGGCGCAATCGCCCGCAGGGCCGTCAGCAACGCCTCGCGGTCGACCGGCTCCATCCCCAACCCGCGGCGCAGTGCGTCGTGGTGCGCCAATGCGCGGTCCAGCCGGGTTTGAAGCGTCGCGTCGTCGGCCAGATCAGCGACCCGGATTGACCGCCGCCCGACCTTGTCCTCATAGGCCGGACCGATGCCACGCCCGGTCGTCCCGATCCGCGCCACCGCGTTGGCGGTTTCGCGGGCCCGGTCCAATTCGCCGTGCATCGGCAGGATCAGGGGCGTGTTTTCGGCAATCATCAGGGTTTCGGGCGTGATGGTCACGCCCTGCCCGCGCAGTCCCGCGATTTCCTTTTCCAGATGCCACGGGTCCAGCACCACACCATTGCCAATCACGCTTAATTTGCCGCCCCGCACGATGCCGCTGGGCAGCAGCGACAGTTTGAACACTTCGCCGTCGATGACCAGTGTGTGCCCGGCGTTATGGCCGCCCTGAAACCGGGCGATCACGTCGGCGCGTTCGGACAGCCAGTCGACTATCTTGCCCTTGCCTTCGTCGCCCCACTGGGCCCCGACAACCACCACGTTTGCCATGTCTTGTCCTTTGCGCTGGGTCAGCCCCGGCCCCGTATAGCGGTGCGCTTCGGGGGGCGAAACCGCAAATTCGTCGCATCCCGGCTGGACATAGCCGCCCGGCCAAGGGCATCAAGGGCTCAAAACCGGGACGGAGAAGTACGATGGGTTTCCTGATGCGCTGGCTTTTCGCCTTTGTCCTGCTGGCCGCGACCTACAATCCAAGCGACTGGAACTTCACCCGCTGGTCGATGCAGAACTACGCGACAAACACCCCCGTCACCGCCCTTTTGGCGCTTGTTTTACTGATCGGCTATATCATCTATCTGCGTGCCACCCTGCGCTCGATCGGGGCGTTCGGGATGTTGTTGATACTGGCGCTGGTGGCGACGTTCCTATGGGTGCTTTACGATCAGGGCCTTGTCGATCTCGACAATCCGACCGTGAATACATGGATTGTCCTTTTCACCCTGTCCGTCGTGCTGGCGATCGGCCTGTCGTGGTCCATCGTGCGCCGCAAGCTCAGCGGTCAGGCCGATGTCGACGATGTGGATGAATAGGAGCCGAGGTTAGGGGTTGCGGCAGCCCCCCACAGCTTTTAGATAGCGCCCAAGCCGCCAGAAAGTCGCTCATGGAAAACGTCGTTCTTGTCATCCACCTGATCCTTGCCATGTCGCTGATCGGCATCGTCCTGATGCAGCGGTCCGAAGGCGGCGGTCTGGGTATGGGCAGCGGCGGCGGTGGCGGCGCGATGTCGGCCCGGTCGGCAGCAACCGCGATGGGCAAGGCCACCTGGATTTTGGCCATCGGCTTTATCATCACCTCGTTGGCGCTGACCATCGTCGCGGCGCAGAAATCGGCCGGATCTTCGGTGATCGACCGCCTGCGCGATCAACCTGCACCCGTCACGCAAACCGCGCCCGACCTGTTGCCGCCCTCGCCAACCGACGCGCCGCTGGTGCCGTCAGGGCAATAACCACAACCGCTGGGCATACGGGTAGCACGTCCAACATGATCTTGCGTCACGTGTTGCCAGCCACCCCCGAATCCGCCTATACTCAAACCCCGTGATGATGCGTTCCTTTGGGGCCGCGCCAATGCCCGAGTGGGGCCGCAATTTGATCAATCACGGGGGATTCCAGCCAATGGCGCGTTACGTTTTCATTACCGGCGGCGTTGTGTCATCGCTTGGTAAGGGTCTTGCCTCGGCAGCTTTGGGGGCGCTCTTGCAGGCCCGCGGATTTTCCGTGCGTCTGCGCAAGCTTGACCCCTATCTGAACGTCGATCCGGGCACGATGTCGCCGTTTGAACATGGCGAAGTGTTCGTCACCGATGATGGTGCCGAAACCGATCTGGACCTTGGCCATTACGAACGCTTTACCGGCGTCGCCGCCCGGCAGACCGATTCGGTGTCGTCAGGACGGATCTATTCCACCGTTCTGGAAAAGGAACGGCGCGGCGATTATCTGGGCAAGACGATTCAGGTGATCCCGCATGTTACCAATGAAATCAAGGACTTCCTGAAAATTGGCGCGGATGAGGTCGATTTCATGCTTTGTGAAATCGGCGGCACCGTCGGCGATATCGAAGGCCTGCCGTTTTTCGAGGCGATCCGCCAGTTCGCCCACGACCGACCGCGTGGCCAGTGCATTTTCATGCATTTGACCCTGCTGCCCTATCTGGCCGCCAGCGGCGAGTTGAAAACCAAACCGACGCAGCACAGCGTCAAGGAACTGCAATCGATCGGGATCGCTCCGGATATCCTTGTCTGCCGCTCCGAACATCCGATCCCCGACAAGGAACGCGAAAAGATTGCCCTGTTCTGCAATGTGCGCAAAGAGTCCGTCGTCGCCGCCTACGACCTCTCGACGATCTACGATGCGCCACTGGCCTACCACGCGCAGGGCCTTGATCAGGCGGTGCTGGACGCCTTCGAGATCTCGCCTGCGCCACGCCCCGATCTGTCCGTCTGGCGCGATGTGTCCGACCGCATTCACAACCCCGAAGGCGAGGTCAAGATCGCCATCGTCGGCAAATATACCCAGCTTGAAGATGCCTATAAATCGATTGCCGAAGCGCTGACGCATGGCGGCATGGCGAACCGGGTCAAGGTCAAGATTGAATGGGTCGACGCCGAACTGTTCGAGCGCGAAGACCCGGCGCCGCACCTTGAGGATTTCGATGCCATCCTGGTTCCCGGCGGGTTTGGGGAACGCGGGACAGAAGGCAAGATCAGGGCCGCCGAATTTGCCCGCACCCACAAGACGCCTTACCTTGGCATCTGTCTGGGCATGCAGATGGCGGTGATCGAGGCGGCCCGCAACGTCGCCGGCGTGGCCACAGCGGGGTCCGAGGAATTTGACCACGAGGCGGGGAAAAAGCGTTTTGAACCTGTGGTCTATCACCTCAAGGAATGGGTGCAGGGCAATCACGTGGTCGCCCGCAAGACCGATGACGACAAGGGCGGCACGATGCGCCTTGGCGCCTATTCGGCGACCCTGACGGCGGGGTCCAAGGTGGCGCAGATTTACGGCGCAACGGTGATCGAAGAACGCCACCGGCACCGTTATGAGGTCGATATCAAGTATCGCAAGCAGCTTGAGGATGTCGGTTTGTGTTTTTCCGGCATGTCGCCCGATGGTCGTCTGCCGGAGATCGTCGAATGGCAGGATCATCCGTGGTTCATCGGGGTGCAGTTCCACCCCGAGTTGAAAAGCAAACCTTTTGCCCCGCATCCCCTGTTCGCCGATTTCGTCCGGGCGGCAGTGGAAACCTCGCGGCTGGTCTGAACCGCAAAAAGGGACACCCATGCTGTCCTACCAACACGCCTATCACGCCGCAAATCTGGCCGATGTGCATAAACACAGCCTGCTGGCCTGGATGCTGGCCTATATGGCGGCCAAGCCCAAGCCGCTGACCTATATCGAAACCCATGCCGGGCGGGGCCTGTATCGGCTCGACGCGGCCGAAGCTGTCAAGACCGGCGAGGCGGCGATGGGTATCGCCAAGGTTGCCAACTGGTTTACCCCCGATCATCCCTTTGCGCGGATTCTGGCGCACGTCCGCACGACGCATGGGGCCACCGCCTATCCCGGTTCGCCGCTGGTCGCCGCCCTGTCCTTGCGCGCCGACGACCCGTTGCATCTGGCCGAACTACACCCGCAGGAATATGCCGCCCTGAACAGCCTCATGGCCCCCTATCCGGCCCGCTGCCAACAGATCGACGGGGCGGAAATGGCGCTTGCCCTGACCCCACCGACACCGCGCCGGGGGGTGCTGCTGCTCGATCCGTCCTACGAGGTCAAAACCGACTATCAGACAATCCCGGTCCTGCTGCGCCGGGTCGCCAGAAAGTGGCCGGTGGGGACGCTGATCCTGTGGTATCCGCTGCTGGTCGGCGCGCCGCACCGCGAGATGCTGAAGATGCTGACGGAAACCCTGCCTGACGGGGTGCGCCACGAGGTCGCCTTTCCGCCGGCCCGGCCCGGCCATCGGATGATCGGGTCGGGGCTATTCGTGGTGAACCCGCCCTACGGATTTTCGACCGAGGCGCTGCGTCTGACTAAATGCTTCGCGACCCTCGCCGCGCAGGCCTGACGGGCCTGATCGGGCCTGATCGGGCCGAACCGCCCTTTTCGCGCCCGGCATTGGCTATTATACGGCGCCCATGTTCGCAGATTTCATCAAACGGCTGACCGCCCCCGCCCCCGAACCGATGGGCCCCGTCGATGCCCGACTGGCGCTTGGTGCCCTGCTCGTGCGGATGGCACGGGCCGACAACGATTATGCCCCCTCCGAGGTGGCGCGGATCGAGATGATCCTGCGGCATCGTTACGGACTGGATGCAGACGCCGCTGCCGCCCTGCGCAAACAATGCGAAGGGATCGAGGCCGAAGCCCCCGACACCGTCCGCTTTACCCGCGCCATCAAAGAGGCGGTGCCCTACGTCGACCGCCTGCAAGTGATCGAGGCGTTGTGGCAGGTCGTGCTGGTCGATGACCGGCGCGATGCGATGGAAGATGCCCAGATGCGTCAGATCGCGCCGTTGCTGGGTGTCAGCGACATCGACAGCAACCGCGCCCGGTTGCGGGTGCTGGGAGACGATCCGACCGCATGATCGCCGCCCTGCCGATGTATGACCGCGCCGAAAACGCAGACGCACACGATGCGTTGTGGACGTTGATCCGCGATAGTTTGCGCGACTCCGGGGTTGCCGCACCCGATGCGCTGGATCGGCGGACCGACTATTTCGACGGCTGGGGCAGTCCCGATCTGGTGCTAAGCCAGATATGCAACCTGCCCTACCGCGCGGTTTTTCGCGACCGGGTGACCCTGATCGGAGCGGCGGACTATGGGTTTGCCGACTTGGCACCGGGCTACTACACTTCGGTCTTTGTGGTGCGGTCCGACGATCCGGCGCGGCGGCTGGCAGAGTGCGCCGGTTACCGCCTTGCCTACAGCGATCCGTTGTCGCAATCGGGTTGGGGGGCGGCCTCGGCGACGTCACGGGCGCAGGGATTGGCCTTGAATCCACACCTGAAAACCGGGTCGCATGACGCCAGTCTGGTCGCCGTGGCTGGTGGAAAAACCGACCTCGCCACTGTCGACGCGGTGACCTGGCGCAACCAGCAACGTTGGGAGCCCGACGCCGCCCGGGTGCGGGTCATTGGCCAGACGGTCGCGTCGCCGGGGATGACATTCGTCACCGCACAGGGGCGCGATCCGGCCCCTTACCGGGCCGCAATCGCTGCCGCCATTGCCGCCTTGCCGCAACGTCATGCCGACATGCTGGGCCTGCGCGGCATCGTCGCCCTGCCCGTGGATGCCTATGATATTCCCTTGCCCGATAGCCCGGCATAGCTGCTGATTTGGCAAGCACATCCGCCCGATATGTCAGCGACAACGCGGCAAGCATCCACATTGGGCGTTGCAATGATTGCCAAACTGCGCCCTAATCCACCGTCAAACAGGGATAACCGCCAACCGTGACCGCCGCCGCGCCCGTCATCGAAATCCGTGATCTGCACAAGTCCTATGGGACTTTGGAAGTGCTGAAAGGCGTCGATGTCACCGCCCCCGCCGGCCATGTCGTGTCGCTGATCGGATCGTCGGGGTCAGGCAAATCGACGCTGCTGCGCTGTGCCAACCTGCTCGAGGACAGTCAGCAAGGCGATGTGATTTTCTGTGGCGAGCCGGTGAAATGGAAGGGCGAAGGATTGCGCCGCCATCCTGCCGACCACGCCCAGATGATCCGGATCCGCACCAACCTGTCGATGGTGTTCCAGCAATTCAACCTGTGGGCCCACATGACCATCCTGCAAAACGTGATGGAAGCCCCGCTGATCGTGCTGAAACGCGACCGGGCCGAGGTCGAACAGGCGGCGCGCGGCTATCTCGACAAGGTTGGAATCGGCGATAAATGCGATGCCTATCCGGCACAGCTATCGGGCGGCCAGCAGCAACGCGCGGCCATCGCCCGCGCTTTGTGCATGGAACCCAAGGCGCTGTTGTTCGATGAACCGACCAGCGCACTTGACCCTGAACTGGAACAGGAAGTCATCAAGGTCATCAAGGACTTGGCCGCCGAAGGCCGGACCATGTTGATCGTCACCCATGACATGCGGCTGGCCGCCGATGTCAGCGACCACACGATATTCCTGCATCTTGGCAAGATCGAAGAACAGGGACCACCGGACACCCTGTTCAAGACCCCGCAAACCGAACGTTTGCAACAGTTTCTGTCGGCGACAGTCGCCGCCTGAATGACCACTCATCACTCAACGGGAGAACAAGCGATGAAAAAACTTATCCTGACCACGACCGCACTGGCCCTGTCCGCCGGCATGGCACTGGCCCAAGGCACGACTGTGCGCATGGGCACCGAAGGCGCCTATCCTCCGTACAACTTCATCAACGATGCCGGCGAAGTCGACGGGTTCGAACGCGAACTGGGCGATGAACTCTGCACCCGCGCCGAACTGACCTGCACTTGGGTCACCAACGAGTGGGACAGTATCATCCCGAACCTTGTGTCGGGCAACTACGACACCATCGTCGCGGGCATGTCGATCACCGACGAACGCGCCAAAGTCATCAGCTTTACCCAGGACTATTATCCGCCGACCGAATCGGCATACGTCGCGGCCTCGGCCGAAGTCGACGTGACGACCGGCACGGTGTCGGCCCAAACCTCGACCATTCAGTCCGGTTATGTGGCAGAAAGCGGTGCGGATCTGTTGGAATTCGCGACCCCCGATGAAACGCTTGCTGCGGTCCGCAATGGCGAGGCTGAAGCCGTGTTCGCCGACTACGATTATCTCGCTCCGATCGTCGCAGCCTCGAACGGCGAGCTGATGTTCGTCGGCGACCGCGTACCGCTGGGTGGCGGCATCGGCATGGCCCTGCGCCAAACCGATACCGAGCTGCGCGACAAGTTCGACGCCGCGATTACGTCGATGAAAGAAGACGGGTCGCTGAACACGCTCCTCGTTAAGTGGTTCGGCGAAGAGATCGACCAGTACTAAGACCGGATCGGGGCCCCTGCGGGGGCCCCTTTTTCCATGTTCGGCTATTGCGCTGATCCAGCATCCCTTGACGGTCTGACCTGGCTGTCGTGCTACCTGACCACAGGCAAGCACATGGGCATCTATTGGGCGGTCGGCACCGTCCTGTTGCTGCTGGCGATTACCGCACCCGTGGCCCTGCTTTTCGGGTTCGGCGGCGCATCCGCTGCCCGCAGCCGCATCGCCCCCCTGCGCTGGTTCGGCACGTCCTATATCGCGCTGGTGCGCGGCGTGCCGGATATCGCGTTCTTCCTGTTTTTCGTCATCGCGCTGGATCAGGGTATTGAATACCTGCGCCATCTGGCCCTGTGCCCTTCAACCGACGGCCCGGTGCGCCAAGGCAACGATTTCATCGTCTGCGCCGCCGCCAAGATGCCCCTGGGCAACGCGCCGCAATGGGTCCACGAAACCTACGGCTTCTTTCTTGCCGTCCTGACCTTCGCCATCGTCTTCGGGGCCTTTGCCGCCAATGTCCTGTTCGGGGCAATGCGGGCGGTCCCGCGCGGCCAGATCGAAACCGGCGAGGCTTACGGGATGTCGCATCGCCAGACCTTCTGGCGGATTCTGGTGCCGCAGATGTGGGTTTTCGCCTTGCCCGGCCTGTCGAACCTCTGGATGGTCCTGATCAAGGCGACGCCGCTGCTGTTCCTGCTTGGGGTCGAGGATATCGTCTATTGGGCGCGCGAGTTGGGCGGCACCAAGACGCCGCAGTTCACCGACTATCCGCATGGCGACTGGCGGATGTGGTACTTTCTAGCGCTGCTGGTGTTCTACCTGTGCTTTACCAAGGTCAGCGAAATCGTGTTGGGACGGATCATGGACCGCCTGACCCTTGGGCAGGCGACATCGGGCGGCGAACGTCAGCGCAAGGCGGCGGGATGAGCTGTTGGGAAACCCTCATCGATTACGGCCTGCGATCCCAGGGGATCGGGGCCAAGATGCTGCCGCGTGCCGATTTCACGCTTTGCCAACAGGTCGTGCTGATCGGGTCGGGGATGATCTGGAACATCTATTTCGGTCTGGTGTCGCTGTGTTCGGGTTTCTTTCTGGCTACCGCGCTGGCGCTGGCCAAGGCCGGGCGCAACCCGTTCCTTCGCAAACCCGCCGAATGGTTCATCTTTGTCTTTCGCGGCTCGCCGCTGTTCATCCAGTTCTTCTTTGCCTACTTCCTGTTCCTCTCGCTGAAGGGCGTCTGGCCGTGGGTCAGCCCGCTCACCTCGGCGTGGCTCGGCGCGCTGGTCGTGCTGTTCCTGAACACCGCCGCCTATTCAGCCGAAATCTTTTACGGCGCTCTGTTGTCGATCCCCAAAGGCGATACCGAGGCGGCGGACGCCTATGGCATGTCCGGCTGGCCCCGGTTCAGGCGGGTGATCTGGCCGACCATGCTGCGGCTGGCGTGGCCCGCTTATACGAACGAGGCGATATTCCTGTTCCACGCCACGACGCTGGTTTTTTTCAGCGGCTTTCCGGCTATCCAGCAACGCGGCGATGCCCTGTACTACGCCAACTATTTTGCCGACAAGACATTCAACCCCTTTGTGCCCTACCCCATTCTTGCCGGGTTTTTCATCTGCCTGACGCTGACCGTGATCACGGTCTTTGGCCTCGTCAACCGGCGGCTGAACCGGCACCTGCCGCAGGACGTGCGGGCAAAATTGCGCTTGCGCATGAATGTGATCCGGTAGTAAGCCATTTATGATCAAATTATCGGGGCCGGCGAAATCCTCTCCGATGCGGGCAAGAGGCTGCTACACCCTCTCATTCTACGTTTGATCGAATGAAACCGGGCCAAGGGCATGGTCCAGAATTGCGATTTCCCCGCACTTCATTCCGGCCCGGCCCTTGCTTTTGGTGCATGATGTCAAGCTGGCTGGACGACCACCCCGAAATCCGCAACGTGCGTTGCGGGGCTGCCGATCTGAATGGGCAGGCCCGTGGCAAACGCGTGCCCGTGCGTTTCGGCAAGAAACTGGAAGAAGAAGGGATGCGGTTTCCGCTCTCCGTTCTCAACCTCGATATTTGGGGAGAGGATGTCGAGGACAGCCCACTGGTGTTTGAAATCGGCGATCCCGATGGCGTGCTGTTGCCGACTGAACGCGGCTATGTGCCGATGCCCTGGCTGAAAATGCCCTCGGCCCTGTTGCCGCTGTGGATGTTTCACGAGGACGGTCGCCCGTTCGAAGGCGATCCGCGGCAGGCCCTGGCCCGCGTCGTCGAAGGCTTTGCCAAATTGGGCCTGACCCCGGTGGTGGCGACCGAAATGGAGTTCTACCTGGTGGACGATTCCGGCGACGGGATTCGGCAACCGCGCAGCCCCCGTTCCGGGAAACGCCGCCCCGGCGCGGAAATCCTGTCATTGCGGGCATTAGACGCCTTTGATGGCTTTTTCAACGACCTGTATGACGCCTGCGACCTGATGGACATTCCCGCCGAGGCGGCGATTTCCGAGGTCGGGATGGGCCAGTTCGAGATCAACCTCGAACACGTCCCCGACGCCCTGAAAGCCGCCGATGATGCCTGGTTCTTTAAAATGCTGGTGCGCGGCCTGGCCCGTAATCACGGCATGGCGGCATCGTTCATGGCCAAACCCTACGAGGAATACGCCGGCAACGGTCTGCACACGCATTTTTCGGTGATCGACAAGGACGGCAACAATCTGATGGCCAACGACACCTTCGAGGGGTCGGAATTGCTCCACAATGCCATCGCCGGTTGCCTGAAAGGCATCCCCGATCTGGCGCTGATCTTTGCGCCGCACGGCAACAGCTATGAACGCCTGGTGCCCGACAGCCACGCGCCAACCGGCATCTGCTGGGCCTATGACAACCGCACCGCTTCTGTCCGGGTGCCCGGCGGCAGCAAAAATGCACGTCGCGTCGAACACCGGGTCGCCGGGGGAGATGTGAACCCTTATCTGTTCCTGACCGCCGTGCTGGGGTCCGCCCTGATCGGGATTCAGGACAAACTGACCCCGCCACCGCCGATTTTCGGCAATGCCTACGATCAGGAAATGCCGCAGATCCCTGATACATGGGAGGCCGCGATTGACCTTTTCGAACATAGCCCATTTGCGCGGCGTGTATTCGATCCTGTGTTGGTTGAAAATCTGGTGCGAACAAAACGCCAAGAGTTGCACTATTTCAAGGAACTGACAGAAGAACAGCAGCTTGAGCTGTATCTCGATACGGTCTGATACCAACCATCTTGCCGCAATGCTGCGGCGCGACTAGCCTTTGCTCAAACAATCCCATCGGTGCCACATGAAAATCGGAATCCTGCAAGCCGGACACAGCCCTGACGAAATGCTGGCGGACAAGGGCGATTACGGCAATCTGTTTGAAAAACTGCTGGCCGGTCAGGGTCTGACGTTCCAAATTTTCAGCGTCGTCGATATGGTGTTCCCCGACGACGTGCAGCAATGCGACGGCTGGCTGATCACCGGATCGCGGCATGGTGCCTACGACGATTTGCCGTTCATCCCCCGCCTTGAGGATTTCATCCGCAAAGCCTACGACGCGGCGGTGCCGATGGTCGGCGTCTGTTTCGGGCATCAGATCATCGCGCAGGCCCTGGGTGGCAAGGTCGAGAAATACAAGGACGGCTGGGCGGTCGGGCGCACTGCCTATGACTGGCAGGGCGAAACGGTCCATCTGAACGCATGGCATCAGGATCAGGTCACTGCCCTGCCAAAAGATGCCACCGTCTGCGGCAGCAACGCGTTCTGCGAATACGCCGCGCTGGTCTATGGCAACAAGGTATTTTCGGTGCAGGCCCACCCCGAATTCCAAAGCGATTTCGTCGCCGGACTGGCGGAATACCGGGGCAAGGGCCGCATTCCCGAAGCGCAACTGCAAATCGCCATCGCAAACCTGGATGCCTCCAACGATAACGCCCGTCTGGCCCGTCAGATCGCCGGTTTTTTCAAACAAAAAGTACTGGCCGGATGAACTGGACCGACAAAATCCCCGCCGCCGCCACCGCCTATCTCGAGGCGAACCGGCTGGACGAGGTCGAATGTATCATCGCCGATCTGCCCGGCATCGCCCGGGGCAAAGCAGTTCCCGCGTCGAAATGGGAAAAGCAAACCCATATCCATCTGCCCAATTCAATCTTTTTCCAAACCATTACAGGTGATTGGGGCGAGGCGGCGGGCGAGGAAGGCTTTGTCGAACCCGACATGACCCTGAAACCCGATTTGTCCACCACGACAGCGGCACCCTGGGCCGCCGACGGCACGTTGCAGGTGATCCACGACGCCTACGACCAAAAGGGCCGGATGGTGCAGGCCGCTCCGCGCAACGTGCTGAAACGCGTTTGCGATCTTTACCGGGCCGAAGGCTGGACCCCCGTCGTCGCCCCCGAAATGGAATTCTACCTTGTCGCCCGCAACATCGATCCGGCCAAGCCGATCGAGCCGATGATGGGGCGCACCGGGCGGCCTGCCGCCGGGCGTCAGGCCTATTCGATGACGGCCGTTGACGACTATGGCCCGGTGATCGACGACATTTATGAATACGCCGAAATTCAGGGATTCGAGATCGACGGGATCACCCAGGAAGGCGGCGCTGGCCAGCTTGAGATCAACCTGCGCCACGGCGACCCGGTGAAACTGGCTGACGAGGTGTTTTTCTTCAAACGTCTGATCCGCGAGGCGGCGCTGAAACACGATTGCTTTGCCACCTTCATGGCCAAACCGATCGGCGACGAACCCGGCAGCGCGATGCACGTCCACCATTCGGTGCTGGATGCAAAGGGCAAGAATATCTTTACCGGCCCCGGAGCCGGCGAAACTGACGCGTTCTTCAATTTCATCGGTGGCTTGCAGGAACACATGCCAAGCGTCATCGCCCTGATCGCGCCCTACGTGAACAGCTATCGGCGCTACGTGCGCAACCACGCCGCCCCGATCAACCTCGAATGGGGCCGCGATAACCGCACTACCGGCATCCGCATCCCAATCAGCCCGCCCGACGCGCGGCGGATCGAAAACCGGCTGGCGGGGATGGACTGCAACCCCTACCTGGGCATCGCCGCGTCGCTTGCCTGCGGGTATCTGGGGCTGAAGAACGAAACCCGCCCAGACAAACGTTACAAGGGCGATGCCTATGACGCTGAAGACGAAATTCCCCAGGGGCTGAACGCCGCGCTGGATCTGTTTGACGAGGCCAAGGATATGCACGAGGTGCTTGGCCCCGAATTCGCCCGCGTCTATTCGATCGTCAAACGACTGGAATATCAGGAATTCCTGCAAGTCATCAGCCCGTGGGAGCGTGAGCATCTGCTGCTGAATGTATGAACCCGCTTTACCGCAACGACAAACCCGGCGCTTTTCCCGATAGCTGGTACGCGGCCACCGCCACGATCCCGCCTGAACGCCCCGCCCTGCGGGGCGATGTGACGGCCGATGTCGGGATCGTCGGCGCTGGCTATACCGGGCTTTGCGCCGCCCTGACCCTTGCACAGCGCGGTTTCAAGGTCGTCGTGCTGGACGCGCACCGCGCCGGATGGGGCGCGTCGGGGCGCAATGGCGGGCAGGTCGGATCGGGCTACAACAAATCGCAACGCTGGCTGGCGGGGCGCCTTGGTGCCGACAAGGCCCGCGCCCTCTGGGACATCGCCGAGGACGCCAAACGGCAGGTCCGCGAATTTTCCGCCGCGCACGCCCCCGATGCCCGCTATTTACCCGGTGTGGCCCATGGTGAAACCAAGGCGTCAGGCGTGACCGATGGGCATGACGATGCCGCGTGGCTGGCGCGGAATTACGACTACGACCAGATTGCGGCGTTGGATAAGAACGCTATGCAAGACCTTGTTAAAACACAGCATTACATCGGCGGCACCCTTGATATGGGGGCCGGGCACATTCACCCGCTGCGCTATGTGTTGGGGTTGGCCCGCGCTGCCGAGGCGGCCGGCGTCGTGATCCACGAACGCAGCGAAGTGCATCAGATCGTCCCCGGTGCGCGCGTCACTTTGCGCACCGGCCAAGGTCGCCTGAATGTCGATCACGTCATCCTTGCCGGCAATGGCTATCTGCCCAACCTCGATCGACAGGTTGCCGCAAAAGTCATGCCGATCAACAGCTTCATCGCCGCAACTGAACCTCTTGGGGATCGGGCGAACGACGTGCTGTCGCAGGATATCGCCGTCGCTGACGACCGTTTCGTCGTCAACTATTTCCGCCTTTCCGAGGACAAGCGCCTGCTGTTCGGGGGACGCGAGAATTACGGCATTGGGTTCCCGTCCGACGTGCAATCGGCGCTGATCCGCCGCATCACAACGCTATTCCCGCAACTGGCGGGCGTCAAAATCGACCATGCGTGGGGCGGTACACTGGGCGTCACCATGACCCGCCTGCCGGCGGTCCTGCGACTCGGTCCTAACATCTTGTCGGCAAGCGGTTTTTCCGGCCACGGCGTCGCACTGTCGGGATTCGCGGGCACCGTCATGGGGCAGGCTATCGCAGGTCAGGCGGAACGATTCGACATCATGGCACAGCTGCCGGTGCCCGCATTTCCCGGCGGCGCCGCGTTCCGCACGCCATTGCTCACCCTTGCGATGACGTGGTTCAGCCTGCGCGACCGATTGGGTCTTTGACCTGATACAAGCCTCATGTTAGATTTACCTGAAGCAAGATTTCAGGAAAGCCGAAAACATGGTGCCCAACGTCTATGACGCCGAACCTATCCCTGCCGCCGCAATGGCCGAGGTGACACGGATTCTAACGACCGGAGACTTGTTCCGCTACACCTCCGATAACTCGCCCGTGGCGCTGCTTGAATCCGAATTTGCCGCTCTGCTGGGCGCGAAATACGCGCTGGCGGTCTCGTCCTGCTCTGCCGCATTGTTCCTGTCGCTGAAGGCGCTGAACCTGCCCCGCGACGCCCGCGTGATGATCCCGGCATTCACCTTTGCCGCCGTGCCGTCATCCGTTCTGCACGCCGACTGTATTCCCGTCCTTTGCGAATGCGGCGACGACTACCGCATCGACCTGGCCGATTTCGCCGCCAAATTGCCGACCGTGCGGGCGGTCATCATCAGCCACATGCGCGGGCATACCTCTGATATGGACGCGATCATGGGTCTGTGCGACGCCGCGCAAATCCCGGTGATCGAGGATGCCGCCCACAGTCTTGGCACCACATGGGCCGGACGCAATATCGGCACGCTGGGCCAGATCGGCTGTTTCAGTTTCCAATCCTACAAACTCATCAACGCCGGCGAAGGCGGGATCATGGTCAGCGATGACGCCGACCTGATGGCCCGCGCGGTCATCATGTCGGGGGCCTATGAACACAACTGGCAAAAGCATCCGGTCTTGCAAGAAGCCTTTGCGCGGCACCAGAACAAACTGCCGCTGTATAACCTGCGCCTGAATACCCTGTCGGCGGCAATCATCCGCCCGCAACTGCCCGAACTTGCCCGCCGGGTCCGTGACGGGCGGCGCAATTACGACCATGTCGCGGCGCAGTTGAATCGCTCGCCCTGGCTGCAGGTTCCCGAAAAGCTGAAACCAGAACAGCGCGCCCCGGATTCGATCCAGTTCAACGTGGTCGGCATGACGCCACGGCAAACCGCCGATTTCACCGCAATCGCCGCTGCGGATGGGGTCAAGGTGCAGGTTTTCGGTGCCAGTACCGACAACGCCCGCGCCTTCTGGAACTGGCAATTCCTGCCCGATCAGGCCGATCTGCCGCAGACCCGCGCGATGCTGATAAAGGCCTGCGATGTCCGCCTGCCCGCCCGCCTGTCACTGGCCGATTGCGACGTGATCGCGGCGATCCTGACGGGTGCCGCCGAAGATGCAATGGGCGAACGACTGGCGACAGGCACCTGAATGCCAGCTTCTTTTGGCCAAAAATATTCCCGCCGGAGGCATCCCGTCCTCAATATGCGCGCGACAATTATTCCGGCACGACCCGCAAATCGCTTTTCAGCCACGGCAGCGCCGCCACTGCCGGTTTGACGATCAGCTCTGCCAGCAGCGGGCGCAACTGCCCGGCGATCCGGCCCGGCATGTCGCCCAAAACGTCGCGGCGTGCGGTAAGATTGATCGTGCGCGAGAGTGGCGCGAACGGCATCGCGATCACATCCACTTTGTCGCGAAACCGTCCTGCCCGCATCCAGCCAAGAGGCGTCAGGATGCTCCACCCTGCTCCGGCGGCGACCATTGCCATGATCGCGTGATAGCTATCTAATTCGAACCGATGCGACAGGTTCAGGTTCTGGCGGGCCAGATGCGCCGCGATGGTGCGGCCCATGTGGTGCCGGGTGGTGTATTGGATCAGCGGCAGTCGGCGCAACTGGCGCAGCACGTCGCCCTCGCGCACCACGCCTTTGGGCACGGCAGCGACGAACGGCTCTTCGAGCAGCGGATGCACCTCGATCCCATCGCCTGTGGCCCCCACGTCCGCGGCCACGATGACGTCCAGCGCGCGGGCGTCCAGCAGGTCGAACAGACGGTGCGAGGCACCGGTTTCCAGCAGGAATTGGCAATTCTTCAACTCGCCCGCCATGCCGGTCAGCAATCGGGGTGTCACGTCGGCGTCAAAGTCCTCGATCATGCCCAATCGGAACCGGGTCAGCCGCGACAGGTCGGCCATCGCCAGCTCGGCGCGGGCCTGATCAGCCTCGTTCAGGATCGTATTGGCGCGGCGCAGAAACATCTCGCCCGCCGGGGTCAAGGTGACGGGGCGTTCGCCTCGGTTCATCAGGCTGGTGCCGATCGCGCCCTCAAGGTTGGTGATCTGTTGGCTGACTGTCGCCGCAGAGGTGCCCAGACGGCGGGCCGCAGCCGAAATCGACGCCTCATCGGCGGTGGCGACGAAAACCTCGATCCCCCAAAGGGTAATGCGTCCGCTGCTGGTAGCCATGCCCTGCCTTTCGTTGGCCGCAGGCTAGGGCGCGGCGGCACTGGCCGCAACGGTCAGGTTTCGACGGCACGCCCGAAAATGGCAATGGCCAGCCCCAAAATCACCAACCCCCAACAGGCCACCGCCCGCGCCGGACGATCGGTGCTGTTCAGCGCCGCGATCCCCGCCTGCAGCGCGTAGTACAAGGCGAATGCCCGGCTCGCCCAGGCGATGATCTGAAACACGTCCACCGCCCATGTCAGCAACAGACCGATCCCGACCAGCAGGGCGTAGGCGACTGCCGCGCTGATCCGCCCGCCCGACAGTTCCACCATCAGCCCGCCCGACCCGCTGGTATCGGCGACGGCGGCGCTGAACTGGGCGGCGATGGCGGCGATGACCAGCAGCGGCGGCAACACCGGGGCGACCACCCGCATGATGTCAATAATTGCGGTTTCGGAAAACGGAATCGCATCAGGGGCAAACGCATAGGCCAGCAAAAGAATGTAGGTCAGATAGATCGCGCTCGACAGCCATTGCGCCCAGCGCATCGACCTGATCCGCATCTGCGGTTTGTATTCTTCGCCCAGATAGCGCGAGGTCTCGAACCCCTGCACGGTCACGATCAGCCCGAACCCGAGCGTCACCGCAGCCCACAACCCGGTCTGCGGCACCCGGACGATCAGGTCGCCCGCCTGCGCCGTCTTTGCAAAATAGATCGCCAGCCCGGCCAGCAACCCGCCGATGATCGCCAGCTTGATCCCGACCGAGATCTGTTCAAGCCGTTCGAGCGCGCCGAAACCGCGAAACCAGCCGGTGCCAAGGATCACCAGATAGACCGCCGTCGTGACGCCATGTGCGGCGAATTTGCTTTCGAAAGGCGTCAGGCTGACTGCGAAGGCCCCTAAAAGGTTCAGGTAATAGGCAACCGAGATGACGAATGCGAAGGCCAGAACCCAGGATGCGGCGGCATCGACCGGGCCAATCCAGCGGTGCGGGACTGCGTCATCGGTCCGTGCCGCTATATTGATCCGAATCGCGCCGCCAAAGGCATAGGCGACCCCGCACAAGACCAGCATCGCCGCGGGGGCCAGCGCCCCATAGGTTTCATTGAGGATCGGACCAAGAACCAGAAAGCCGCTGCCGATGATCGACGCCAGCGGCGTCGTGGTGGCCCGCCAGCCCTGTGACGTGGCGACCCGAGGCAGGATCAGTACCAGCGCGACGGCAATCAGAACGCCGACTATGACGAGGTTCGTCAGCATTGCGGCGACCGCGCGTTAATTGCCCAGCTTTGACAGCTTGGCCTGCAATTCTTCCAACTGTTTCTTGATGTCGTTCAGACCCTCGTCAGCGGCCTTACCTGCGGCACTCCCAGCCCCTAACGCATTGCCGGTCATCGCTTTGAAGAACGCCGCCTGCTGGGCCTGCATCGCCTCGAATCCCGGCATCTTGGCCAGCGGGCTGGCCTTGGCCATGTTGTCCATCACTTTGGACTGGCCCTCGCGCAGCATCTCGAAACTGGCGGCCAGAAACTGCGGGACGACGGATGTGGCGGTGCTGGTATAACTGCGCACCAGATCGGTCAGCACGTCGACGGGCAGCACGCTTTCGCCCTTGCTCTCGTGTTCGGCGATGATCTGCAGCAGGTAGGTCCGGGTCAAGTCGTCGCCTGATTTCAGATCGACGATCTGCACTTCGCGGCCCGCCCGGATGAATCCGGCGATATCCTCGAGCGTGACATAGTCGCTGGTTTCGGTGTTATACAGGCGACGGCTGGCGTAACGTTTGATCAGCAGCGGTTTCGCGGTCTCGGCCATCACAACGTCCCCGTTCTGTTGCATTGCAGCAAAGCCTATGCCGCATCCGCGCAAAAAGAAAGGGCGAGCTGCGCGTGGCAGCCCGCCCTTGTCACGGCCCGGACCCTAAGGGAGGTTAGGGTCGGGTCGTAAAACGATTACTTCGCGCCGGCAGTCACTTTTTTCGCGGCAGCAGCCACGTCGTCGCTCGCCTTTTTGGCAGCGGCGGTCATGTCTTCAGTCGCATCCTTGCCAGCAGCCATCATCAGCTCGAGGGTCTGGGTCTGAACTTTTTTGGCGATCTCGGCGAAGGCAGCCATGTGCTCGGAAGCAGCTTCGGCAGCGGACGAGGCGAAGTCGGTCATCGACTTGGCATAGTCGGCCGGCTCGGCTTTGGCTTTGGTCATCGCGGTCAGCTTCGACAGCGTGTCCTGCGCCCATTTGGCCGAAATGTCGGTCGATTTGCCGGCAGCGTCCAAGGCAACGGCCGACAGCTTTTCGGACAGCGCGGTGGTGGTCTTGAACTGGCCTTCAAAGGCTTTGGTATCGACGGGGAAGGAACCCATCATGTCTTTGAACACGGCGGTGAAATCTGTGGTCTTGGTCATTTTGGTAACCTTTCAGGTTTATCAGTGCAGGCGGTACTGCCTGCGGTCAATCTCTGACACCAATATGCATGCTGCACCGCAGCATTTCAAGTTTTTTCTGCACTGCAGCATAGATTTTTTCCGCGCTCGCGAAATGCCTAAAGTTTACGCGGGGTTAGGCATCGGGCTTGGCCGTGACATAGGTGCCGGGCGCCGCGCCAAGGCTGGGATGATCGGCGTCTCCGGGCTGGCGGGCGGGAATCATCTTGCCCGATTTGCCATGCAGCCAGCGTTCCCAAGTCGGCCACCACGATCCATCGTGCCGATCCGCGGTGGACAGCCAGTCGGTATTGGTCAGCCCCATGTCGGGGTTCGTCCAGTGCCCGTATTTCTTTTTCGCAGGCGGATTGACGATGCCCGCGATATGCCCGGATCCGGACAGAAGGAACGTCTTTTCCGCCGATCCCATCTGCTGCACGCCCACGTAGCAGGCCGGCCAGTTGGCAATATGGTCGGTTTCGCAAGCCACCGCAAAGATCGGTACATCGACATCGCCGATCTGCACCTTTTCGCCTGCCACGGTGAACCCCTGCCCGGCGAATTCGTTGTTCTGGCACAGACCGCGCAGGTATTCGACGACCATCTTGCCTGGCAGGTTGGCGCCGTCGCCATTCCAGTACAACAGATCGAACGCCGGCGGCGTCTGCCCCATCATGTAACTTTTGATTGCCGGCCCATAGACCAGATCGTTGGAGCGCAGAAACGAGAACGTGCGCGACATGAAATAGGACCGCATGACCCCGGTTTCGGCCACCTCTGCTGCGATCCCGTCCAGGAAATCGTCGTTCAGGAACACGCCGACCTCGCCCGGATCGGCGAAATCGGTCAGAGCGGTGAACAACGTGGCCGCATTGACCGACTTATCGCCCCGCTTGGCCATCAGCGCCAACGTCAGCGACAGCGTGGTCCCCGCGATGCAATAACCCACGACGTTGATCTTTTTGACGTCGCAGATTGCCTTGACCTCGGTCATCGCGCGCAGGAAGCCGTCCTCGATATAGTCGGCGATCCCGATGTCGCGGTAGGCGCTGCCGGGGTTGACCCAAGAGACAACGAACAGCGTGTAACCCTGATCGACAATCCATTTAATCAGGCTGTTCTGTTCCTTGAGGTCCAGAATGTAGTATTTGTTGATCCACGGCGGAAAGATCAGCAGCGGCGTGGTATGCACCGTTTCGGTGGTCGGCGCATACTGGATCAACTCAAACATGTGGTTGCGAAACACGACCTCGCCGGGCGTCGTGGCAAGGTTTTTGCCAATCTCGAACGCCTTGCGGTCGGCCAGCGTGACCACCAGATCGCCATTGTTCGCCTCAAGATCGGCCACAAGGTTCTCTAATCCGTCGATCAGGCTTTGGCCGTCGGTTTCCACCGCACGGGTCAGCGCATCGGGGTTGGTGCCAAGGAAATTGGTGGGGCTGAGCATATCGACGATCTGGCTGGAAAAGAATTCAAGGCGTTGGCGCTCTTTCTCGTCCAGCCCTTGAACCGCCGCCGTCGCCTCGTGGATGGCCGCGGCGTTCCGCAGGTATTGCTGTTTAGCAAAGTTGAAATAGGGGTGGGTATCCCACAGCGGATTGGCGAAACGGCGATCGGACGGCGTCGAGTCGGCGGGTGCCTCGATCTTGCCTTGGGCAAGCAAATGCTGTGCCTCGACGTAATGTTTGACCGATTTTCCCCAAAACGCGATTTGTTGCTCAAATATTTTGCCGGGATTGTTGATCGCCTCGGTCCAATAGGCCCCGGCGGCCTTGGCATAAAGCTCTGGCGCCGGGCCCTGCAGGCTTTGACGGGCCTCGCGCTTATGCGTCATGGTGGCCAACAAACGCTGCGTCAGGTCTTCGACACGTGACAAATTCGCCTCAAGTTTTTCAATGTTCTGAGTGTCTGTCGGATCGTTTCCATTTTCATCGGTTGTCATATTAACCACTCCGCCCTAGTTTGCATCTGCAGCATCCGCGATCTTGCAGGTGCCGCATTCCCCGCGCTCCGCGATATGGGGCGACTTACCAAGGATCGACACCTTGAAGTATATGATGACCTACGACCTGATGGAAAGCATGCGTAACACCAACCAATGGTTGGGGGCTACCGCGCGCGCCTTCGGGTCTTATCCGATGATGGCGATGACGGCCAATCCGATGGTGGAATGGCTACAGGCCTGGGGTGAGGTGACCGAACGGGCGTTCGCCCGAATGGTGACAAAGCCCGACTGGGGCATTCCCAACGTCACCGTCGAGGATGGCAAGGACCACAGCGTGCGGGTGATGACCGTGGTCGAAAAGCCGTTTGGCAACCTGATCCATTTCAAGGTGCCGGGGCGCACCCCGCGCAAACGCCGGGTGCTGCTGGTCGCACCGATGTCGGGCCATTATGCGACCCTGCTGCGTAAGACGGTGATCAGCCTGCTGCCCGATTGCGAGGTGTTTGTCACCGACTGGCACAATGCCCGCGACATTCCGGTCAGCGAGGGCAAGTTCGATGTCGAGGATTACACGCTGTATCTGGTCGAATTCATGAGGGCGCTGGGATCTGACCTGCACGTCATCGCGGTCTGCCAGCCAGCCCCGCTGACGCTGGCCGCCACGGCCTATCTGGCCGAAGAAGATCCAAAGGCACAGCCGAAAACCCTGACCCTGATTGGCGGCCCCATCGACCCAGAGGCGAACCACACCGAAGTCACCGACTTTGGCCGCTCGGTCACCATGGGCCAGTTGGAACAGACGATGATTCAGCGGGTCGGGTTCAAGCACAAGGGTGTCGGGCGGCAAGTCTATCCGGGACTGCTCCAGCTTGCATCCTTCATCTCGATGAATTCGGAAACCCATGCACAGGCGTTTCAGGATCAGATTTTTCGGGTCGCCAAGGGCGAAGCATCGGAAAGCGACAAGCACAATCAATTTTATGACGAATATCTCGCGGTCATGGACATGGCGGCAGAATTCTACCTGTCCACGGTCGAACGGATTTTCAAAGGCCGCGACATCGCCCGCAACGATTTCACGGTCGCGGGGCGGCGCGTGGACATCGGAAAAATTACGTCTGTCGCAGTTATGGTTGTCGAGGGTGAAAACGACGACATTTCGGCCCCCGGTCAGTGTTATGCAGCGATCGACCTGCTGACCGGACTGCCAGCCTCAAAGAAGAAATCGCATCTTGAGCCGGGCGCCGGTCACTTTGGCATTTTTGCCGGACGCAGCTGGCGCAACAACATCCGCCCGCTTGTGTTGAAATTCATCGACAGCCATGGTGGCGCGACAATCAAGGCAGCCAACAAGAACGCGGCCTGAGACGGCCGACGCGTCGCGACTTTGATCTGACCTAAAGCGCCTCAGCGCAAAACCAGCGGCTGTTTCATCCAGACGCGCAGCGCCTCGGTCGTCGCGGTGGGCTGTTCCAGCGTCGGCAGGTGGCCCGCTTCGGGAATCACTCGCAGTTGCGCATAGGGGATCAGTTCGGCCATGAATTCGTGCCGTTTCAGGGGCAGCAGGGTGTCGGCCTCACCACA
Source organism: Rhodobacterales bacterium (assembly GCA_038323615.1). Lineage (GTDB taxonomy): Bacteria > Pseudomonadota > Alphaproteobacteria > Rhodobacterales > Rhodobacteraceae > JBBKXP01. The sequence continues at coordinate 40,559 of JBBQHC010000010.1, forward strand.
CAACACCAGCGCCGGCTGTTTGATCTTCCGCAGGGTCGCCTGCTGGTCCTTGCGCCGTTGCAGGGCGCGGGACTGACGCACATAGATTTCAGGCCCCATCGTGCGCCACATGGTCGCGACCTTGGCCAAAACATCGGCCCGTCCCGGCGTATTGGCCAGATAAGAGGGGCGCAATTCGGCGGCCATCACATCGTCCAGACGGCGGGACTTGGCGGCAACGATCCAGGCCTCGCGCTCGGACGCTTCTTGCGGGGTGCCGGCCAGCGGTGTGGTGGAAATCAGGGCGATCCGGGTCACCCGTTCGGGGGCGCGGCGCAGAACTTCCAGCGCGACGATGCCGCCCATCGACAATCCGGCTAAAGCGAATTTGGCGGGCGCCACACTCAGGATTTCCGACGCGATTTCCTCGATCCGGTCGCCCCGGGAAATCGGCGCGATCATCACCGGCATTTCCCGTCCCAGACTGACGATCTGAGGCAAAAACGCGCGGGCATCACACATCAGACCGGGCAAAAGCAGCAGTGTTTCAGCCATTCGCCTGCGTTCCGGCCCGTCGTCGCATCGCTGGCCCCCTGCCTGCCCCGGCCCATCATGACGCAGGGCGGACCCAAGCGAAAGGGCTATTGCGGCAGCTTGGGTCAGGCGATCCGGGCCAAAACCTCGGTCAGGCTAGCTGCGATCAGGGTCAGGCAAGCCGGATCGGAAAATCGGTGGTCGGCGCCTTTGACCAGCGTCAGCCGGATGTCGGGGCCGCTCGCATGATCAAACAACCGCAGCGCCGTGGCCTGCGATACGTCGGCGTCTGCCGTGCCTTGCAGAAACCGGGTCGGAAACGGCAAGGCCAAGGGCGCGCGCAATACCAGATGGTCGCGCCCGTCCGCGATCAGCTTTGCGGTGATGATATAGGGGTCGCCGTAATCCGAGGGCAGCGCGACCTGCCCGTCGCGGTCCAGTGCCGCCCTTTGCGCCTCGTCGAACCCCGCCCACATGCTGTCTTGGGTGAAATCCGGCGCGGCGGCGATGGTGACGAGGGCGGCAATCCTGTCAGGCACAGCCCGCGCCAAAAGCAGGCTGATCCAGCCGCCCATGCTGGACCCGACCAGCACCACCTGCCCATCGATCAGACCCAGTGCCGCGCGCGCGTCTGCCGCCCAATTCCCGATACAGCCATCCGTGAACAATCCGTCGCTGGACCCGTGGCCGCTGTAGTCAAAGCGCAGGAACGAACGGCCCTGGGCGATTGCCCAGTTTTCCAGAAAGACCGCCTTGGTTCCCTCCATGTCGGATTTGAAACCACCCAGAAACACCACTGCTGGCCCGGCACCCGGCGTCAGGTGATAGGCGATGCGTCCGTTGCCGGTTTGCAGATATCGCACTGATGTCAATGCGCCCTCCTGCCAGCCGCCTTATCCGCCGACATAGACGGTATCCTTGGGACGGTAGAATATCTTTTGATTGTGCAGCCGCCCCAACAAATCCTCGCCCGCTTTCAGATCGGCGTCGATCGCTTGCAAGGCTTGCTGATCTGTCGGATCCTGCGCCGCACGGGTCCGGCCAAGCTCGCGGCCTCGCGCCCGCAGCGCCTCTTCGATCATGTCCACATCGTTGATTGTCAGCAGAAAGTTCCGGTTGTAGGTCGGCATGGCTGTCCCCTTTCGCTGGGCGGATGTCCAATGGGAAAATACGACAGCTAACGACATAGACGTCGCAGTCAAGCAATGAAATGTCGTTTTCGCAGTATTCATTGGCATACCGCGCAAGGCTGGTCTTGACGTCCCCCAAACGCACAGCCAAACAGCAGCAGACAAACCCGCAACCGGGCGTTTCGTAGGCGCCAAACGACGAGGAGGCCCCAAGATGGCCCAGATTTCCCTGACCTTTCCCGACGGCAATTCGCGTTCTTTCGACAAAGGCGTCACCCCCGCCGAGGTCGCCAATGCAATCGCCACCAGCCTTGGCAAAAAGGCGATCAGCGCCACGGTGAACGGCGCCCATCACGACCTGCAATGGCCGATCGTTTCCGACGCCAGCATCGCCATCAACACGATGAAGGACACGAGCCCGGCGCTGGAACTGATCCGCCACGATCTGGCGCATATCATGGCCCGCGCGGTGCAGGAACTGCGGCCCGACGTTCAGGTGACCATCGGCCCGGTGATCGACAACGGTTGGTATTACGACTTTGACCGGGCCGAGCCGTTTACCCCGGAAGACCTCGGCGCAATCGAAAAAAAGATGCGCGAGATCATCGCGCTGCGCGATCCCGTGCGCACCGAAATCTGGGACCGTGCGCGCGCCGTGAAGCATTACACCGACCGCGGCGAGCCCTATAAGGTCGAACTGATCGACAGCATCCCCGGCAATGAACCGCTGCGGATGTATTGGCATGGGCACTGGCAGGATCTGTGCCGTGGTCCGCATTTGCAGAACACGGGGCAGGTGCCGGCGGATGCGTTCAAGCTGATGTCGGTCGCGGGCGCCTATTGGCGTGGTGACAGCAAACGGGCGATGTTGCAGCGGATTTATGGTGTCGCGTTCCTGAACCGAGACGACCTCAAGGCGCATCTGCACATGCTTGAGGAAGCAGCCAAACGCGACCATCGCAAACTGGGCCGCGAGATGGACCTGTTCCACATGCAGGAGGAAGCCCCCGGTCAGGTGTTCTGGCACCCCAATGGTTGGACCATCTACACCACCTTGCAAGACTACATGCGCCGCAAGCAGCGCGCCGATGGTTATGTCGAGGTGAACACTCCGCAGGTGGTCAGCCGGACGCTTTGGGAAAAATCCGGCCATTGGGACAAATATCAGGAGCATATGTTCATCGTCGAAGTCGACGAGGATCACGCCCGCGAAAAGACGATCAACGCGCTGAAACCGATGAACTGCCCGTGCCACGTGCAGGTCTATAATCAGGGCCTGAAATCCTATCGCGATCTGCCCCTGCGAATGGCCGAATTCGGGTCGTGCAACCGCTATGAGCCCTCGGGCGCGCTGCATGGCATCATGCGGGTACGCGGGTTCACCCAAGACGACGCGCATATTTTCTGCACCGAAGATCAGATCGAAGCAGAATGCGCCAAGTTCATTGCCTTTCTGGCCGGGGTCTACAAAGACCTCGGGTTCGAAAAATTCGAGATCATGTTCGCCACCCGCCCCGAAAAGCGCGTCGGAACCGAGGCAAGCTGGGACCACGTCGAGGCGGCGCTGGAAAACGCGATCAAGGCGACCGGGCATTCCTATACACTGGACCCCGGTGAAGGTGCGTTCTATGGGCCGAAACTCGATTTCAAGCTGACCGATGCCATCGGTCGGGTCTGGCAATGTGGCACGTTTCAGGTTGACCCGAACCTGCCCGAACGGCTCGACGCCGAATATGTCGGGCAGGACGGTGCCAAACACCGCCCCTATATGTTGCACCGCGCGTGTCTGGGATCGTTCGAGCGGTTCATCGGTATCCTGATCGAAAACTCGGCCGGAAAACTGCCGTTCTGGTTGGCCCCGCGCCAGGTCGTCGTCGCAACCATCGTTTCCGACGCGGATGATTATGCGGCCGAGGTCGTGGCAGCATTGCAAGCCGCAGGGGTGCGGGCCGAACTGGATATCCGCAACGAAAAAATCAATTACAAGGTGCGCGAACATTCGGTCGGCAAGGTGCCGGTCATTCTGGCCCTGGGCGCCCGCGAGGTGGCCGAACGCACCGTCACTCTGCGCCGTCTCGGCGAGGCGCAGACCACTGTAACAAATCTGGCTGATGTCGTGAGTGCGCTGGCGCAAGAGGCAACGCCGCCCGATTTGTTGTAACAATCGCGGTCCTGTGATGTAATAGACCCGTCGGCGGAACGCCCGGCGGCTCTATATTTCAAAGGGTCTGAAAGTGGATAGGCGGAATAACTCGGCAATCTGGCTTACTTCCGTTCACGCAAGCGCGATGCACACGCGTGTGAGTGGAAATGTCATCTGGCGACCGTCTAGGCTCTGGGCATCGCCGATTCACGATGAAACGATCATCTGATTGAAATTTCAAAAGGGAAACTCTCATGTCCTCGATTTCCAAGACCATGTTCCTTGCCACTGCCGTCGCCACCGCGATGGCCGGTCTGGCCACCACGGCTTCGGCCGGATCGGACAACGAAAAATGCTTTGGCGTTGCGTTGGCCGGTGCCAATGACTGCGCTGCCGGGCCGGGCACGACCTGTGCCGGCACATCCAAAGTCGACTATCAGGGCAATTCATGGACGTTGGTCCCGGCTGGCACCTGCACCACGATGGAACTGCCCGCCGCCGCCGACGGCACCGCCCGCATGGGCAGCCTTGAGGTGCTGGAGCGTGACATTCCCGCCTAAGTGACAAACGTGTCGGGTGGGTGCGAACCCACCCTACCGCCCAGATGACAGGTGCCCGATGTTAGACGCAACCCGGCCCAACATCCTGCCGCCGCGCCCCGGCGTCGGCTATAAACCCCAGCATTACAGTGCGATCATGACCGACGCAGGCCCCGTTGGCTGGCTGGAAATCCACGCCGAAAACTACATGGGCGATGGCGGGCGGCCCATTGCGCAACTGCGTCATTTGTCCGAACAATTCCCCATATCCTGCCACGGCGTCGGTCTGTCGATCGGCGGTGAAGGCCGGCTGGACCCCGACCATCTGGCCCGGCTAAAGCGCCTTGTCGGCTGGTTGAACCCGGCCAGCTTCTCCGAACACCTTGCGTGGTCCACCCACGATACGCACTTTCTGAATGACCTGTTGCCCCTGCCCTATACGGCAGCGACGGTGGCGCGGGTCGCCGACCACATTGACGAGGTGCAGACCGCGCTGGGGCGACAGATGCTGTTGGAAAACCCGTCGTCCTACCTCGCCTTCGCAGAATCCGACATGACTGAAACGGATTTTCTGGCCGCCGTCGTCGCCCGTACCGGCTGCGGTTTGCTGCTCGACGTGAACAACGTATTCGTGTCAGCGACCAACCTTGGGACGTCCCCGCAATCTTACATAGACGCCTTTCCGCTGGACGCTGTCGGCGAAATCCACCTTGGCGGGCATGACGAGGACAAGGACGAAACCGGCGCGCCACTGCTGATCGACAGTCACGGCACGGCCATCGTCGATCCGGTCTGGGCCTTGCTGGATGACACGCTGGCCCGCTCCGGCCCCCGTCCTCTGTTGATCGAATGGGACAACGACGTGCCCGATTGGCCGATCTTGCGGGCCGAGGCGGAACGCGCCGCGCGGGCCTTGGTCGCCGTATGATCGTTACCCAATCCGCCTTTGCCGCCGGGTTGTTGGACCCTGCCCTGCCCGCCCCTTTGGGGGTCCGAAACCCCGACGGCGTGCCTGCGACCAAGCGGTTCGATGTCTATCGCAACAACGTCACGATCAGCCTTGCCGATGCCCTTGAAACCGCGTTCCCGGTAATCCGCGCCGTGGTGGGTGATGCGTTTTTCCGTGCGATGGCAGGGGTTTACCTTCGCGCACATCCACCGACATCGCCGCTGATGATGTTTTACGGCGACAGGATGCCCGGCTTTCTGACCGGGTTTGCACCCGCCGCCAGCCTGCCCTATCTGCCCGATGTGGCACGGCTGGAACTGGCGCTGCGGCAGGCCTACCACGCCGCCGACGCGACCCCGATTGACCCCGCGCAACTGGGTGGATTAACCGAGCACAGCCGCCTGACGCTGGCGCCTGCGGTGCGCCTGATCCGGTCCGATTGGCCGATCCACGGCATTTTCTGCGCCAACACCTCCGAACCGGGGCTGAAACCGCAGGCGCGGCCTGAAAACGTGCTGATCACCCGCAAGGATTTCGACCCCGTGCTGCATGACCTGAACCCGCAAGCCGCTGATTTCATGCAAGCTATCATCGGCGGCGTGCCCGTCGGGGCGGCGATCACCAAAGACTTCGACCTCGCCCCGCTGCTGACCTTGCTTCTGGACAATGGCGCAATCACCGCGATTCACTGAAAGGCCCGAAATGTCCGTCCTCTACACCCTGCGCGACCGCCTGAACGGCTTGGGAGACGCGATCTTGCCAACCTTGGCGCGGTTCGTCTTTGCCGCCGTCCTGCTGGTCTATTACTGGAATTCGGGCCTCACGAAACTCGGCGACGGACTGACGGGGATCCTGCGACCCTCGACCGGGGCCTACGTGCAGATTTTCCCCGAAGCGATGGAGGCGGCGGGCTATGACACCGCGCAACTTGGGCTGTTTCACTGGGCTTTCGTTGTTGCCGGAACCGCTGCCGAATTCATTCTGCCGGCGCTGATCGTTCTGGGCTTGCTGACCCGGCTGGCTGCAGCAGGGATGATCGGTTTCGTGATTTTACAAAGCCTGACAGACCTTTATGGGCACGGCGGCCTGACGAACGGGGTGCTTGGCGCTTGGTTTGATCGGGCGCCGGACGGGCTGATCCTGGATCAACGGTCGTTCTGGGTGCTGGCCTTGATGGTGCTGGTGTTCCGGGGCGCCGGGCCGCTGTCGCTTGACCGCCTGTTCCTGCGCCCCGCCCCAGGAACGCCGGATCTGCGACCGCCACGGCGCTGAGTTGCCTGAATTTTCGGCACCTATCGGCCATCCGGATGGGTTTCGCGCCCCGGCGCACTTGAGATTCGTCGAAGAGTGTTAATATCTGTCAGGCTGCGATGCAGCCAGATGACAGGAGAATTGCGATGCCCAGTGGCACGGTCAAATGGTTCAATATGTCCAAAGGTTTCGGTTTCATCGCCCCTGATGACGGGGGCAGCGATATTTTCGTGCATATTTCCGCTGTCGAGCAATCCGGCCTGCACGGCCTTGCCGACAATGAAAAGGTGACGTTCGAGATGATCGACGGGCGCGACGGGCGCAAGATGGCCGGGAACCTGCAAAAGGCCGGCTAGAAACCGCATCGACGGCGTATGGAAACCGTAGTGCTGGCCTAGACGCCCCAGCCTGCCTGAATCTCCGGTGTCCAGCCGACGGTCCACCTTGTGCCGTCGGTGATCACCGGGCGGGCCATCATCGCGGGGGCGTGGGCCAGTTGCACCTCGACCTCGGATTCCCGCACAAAGGCGTTGATCGACCGATAGGCGGGCGAGGCCTTGTCGATCACCCCGGCCCCGACATTGACGGCCAGCACCGCCCATTCGGCTTCGCTCAGCGGATCGGCGCGGACATCGCGAAAGGTGACGGGGATATCGGCCTTGAAGAAGGCCTTGAGGGCGGCGGAACATTGCGAGCAGGTGGGGAGGCCGTAGAGGGTCATGGGGGGATCCGGTGTTGTAGTAAGCAGGTGTAACCCACTGTGTCAGTTCAGCCAAGTTGCGTCGCCGCGCCACAAAAACCACGCGCCCGAGACCTGGGGAAGATGTGGAACGCGTTGCGGTTCGTAATGTTGCCAGTTTACGCCTGAACCATCTGTCTTTGATTGTCCTCAAGTAGATCATTTATCCCTACTTCCAGAACTTTCTTTGCGATCTCTGCAATTTCGGAGGCGCAAAGCGCAAATTGTCGGTCGCTGCTCAAAGGAACTGGGACT